>NZ_JBIAGC010000031.1:0-75017 GCF_042869595.1 Streptomyces sp. NPDC006879 | reverse complement strand
GAACTACAGACCCTCCTCGCCACCTGGACCGGCGCCTGCCCCACCTGCCACCGCGACATACCAAGCACCACACCAACCTGACCAAGCACTACTAGAAGACCGATGAAGATCTTGCTTCGACTGCCCGGCCCGCCCCGGATTGCCCGCTAATATCAATCGCCATGAACCGGTACAAGCCGGGCGTGATTTCAAGATCTTCATGAGTCTTCTAGCGGTCTGATCGCCGACATGGTGACAACCGCTCATCAAAGCCTTGCTGCTCGGTGGTCGAGTCCGCCAGGCGTCTCGGCTTCACCGCGTACCAAAGCCGTCACGCTGGCGAGCGTCATCCAACGACCCGTCTCCGGGCGACTGGTTGTTCGTCGTGACAGTGAAGGCGGGTGACACGCGCTTCTCTGCGACCCATGCGGAGCACTGACGCCATGTCGCCGCCTTCAACGCCGAGCGTGAGGAGTCCCGGGCGACGGCCTCACTCCGCAAGTGAAGACAGCGGGGAGTAGTTCTGCTGTCCCTTCAGGAGGCGGTGGACCTCCCTGACCGCCGCCCGCCCGGCTCGGTTCGCACCGACAGTACTGGCGGAGGGCCCATAGCCCACGAGGTGGACCCGCTCATCCCGCGCCACCTTGGTTCCTTCCAGCCGTATGCCACCTCCAGGCTCGCGCAGCCGCAGGGGTGCCAGGTGGTCGATCGCGGGGCGGAAGCCCGTGGCCCAGACGATCGCATCGGCCTCTACCGTCTTGCCGTCCTGCCAGCGCACCCCGGTGGGGGTGATGTTCTGGAACATCGGCAGCCTGTGGAGCACGCCCGAGTCGATGCCGTTCCTGATGGCTTCGTTCAGCGGTAGCCCAGTGACGGACACCACGCTCTGCGGAGGGAGCCCCCGACTGACGCGCTCCTCGACCAAGGCCACGGCCGCCCGGCCCTCGGCCTCACCGAATTCCCCGGTGCGGAAGATCGGCGCCCGGCGAGTCACCCAGGTGGTTCTCGCCGCCACCTTGGAGATCTCCAGGAGGTGCTGGACACCCGAGGTGCCCGCCCCCACGACGACGACCCGTAGCCCTGCGAACGCCTGTGGCCCGGGATAGTCGGCCGTGTGGAACTGCTGGCCCTCGAAGGACTCCTGGCCGGGCAGACGGGGCCAGAAGGGGCGGTCCCAGGTGCCCGTGGCGTTGATCAGTGCCCGGGGTCGCCAGGTTCCGGCAGAGGTTTCCACCGACAGCCGCCCACCGAGGCCGTCACGCACCGCACCGACATGCACGGGGCGGTGTACTCGCAGGTCAAAGGCTTGCTCGTAGGTGCGGAAGTAGTCTCCGATGACTTCCGAGGAGGGGCGCTGCGGATCGCCGTCACTCAACTTGAGGCCGGGCAGGGAATGTATTCCGTGGACTCGGCCGTACGTCAGGCTCGGCCACCGGAACTGCCACGCGCCTCCGGCGACCGGGGCGTGGTCAATCACCAGGAAGTCCACTTCCGGAAGCATGCCTGCTCGGCGCAGGTGGAAGGCGCTGGACAGGCCGGCTTGCCCGGCCCCGATCACCACCACATCGAGATTGTTCACGATTCTACGAACAGTCGAACGGGCTCGGAGCTTCCCCGATCGCGCGAGGATGGTTCCATGAGTGATCAACTCGCGTCCTTCGTCACGCGCACCCTCAGCTGTCACACCGGCAACCTGGAAGCCGTGGTCGACCTGACCGAGCAGTGCGAGGAATTCCTCGCCGAGGCCTCGAACGGCCGCGACGGCCTCTTGAACCTCTTCGTCCCGCATGCCACCGCAGGGATCGCCGTCATCGAGACCGGAGCGAGAAGCGACGAAGACCTGCTCTCGGCTCTGCGCACCCTGCTGCCCGCCGATGACCGCTGGCGTCACCGGCACGGTTCCCCGGGCCACGGTCGCGATCACGTCGTGCCGGCCCTTGTGCCTCCTCATGCCACGCTTCCGGTGCTCGCAGGCGGCCTCGCGCTCGGCACATGGCAGTCCGTGTGTTTGGTGGACACCAACCAGGACAATGAGGAGCGCCAGGTCCGCCTGAGTTTCCTGGCCGGCTCCTGAGCCCGGGCGCGGCTGAGGTCCGTCCGCTCATCCCCGGCGGGCGCGGGGCGACAGCCACGGCATCTCGCCGCGTCGTCGGATCGCGTGGGCACGCCCCGCGCGAGGCCACCCCCGCTTGCGGTGCACCGCGTCCGGTGGCGCGCCGATCCTCCGGGGCTTGGCGGGCTCGGCCCTCCCGGCCGTGCGGTATGCCCGCGCGGTCGCCGACCTGCCAGGACCGTGGGCAAGTCCGTTGTGTGAACAGTCGGTTGATCTCGCTGTGGGGAGCACGCCCGGCGCATATGCTCAGGCCGTACACCAGTGCACCTGTAGTCCTTCGCTCACCGTAAGGGGACCGCGTCGTGAGTGTCCGCATTCAACCTTCTTCCCAGGTCGATGAGACGGCCGTGCTCGGTGAGGGGACCACGATCTGGGATCTTGCGCAGATCAGGGAGGAAGCGCGGTTAGGGCGCGGATGCATCGTGGGACGGGGCGCGTACGTAGGCCCCGGGGTGAAGATCGGCGACAACGTGAAGCTGCAGAACCACGCGCTGGTGTACGAGCCTGCCGAACTCGGTGACGGAGTGTTCATCGGGCCCGCCGTGGTCCTCACCAACGATTTCTACCCCCGTGCGGTGGATCCTGACGGCAGGCAGAAGCGCGGTGGCGACTGGGAGGCCAAAGGGGTCGTGGTCGCTGAGGGGGCTTCACTGGGCGCCCGTTCGGTGTGCGTGGCCGGGGTGCGAGTGGGGCGTTGGGCCTTGGTGGCGGCTGGTGCAGTGGTGTCCCGTGATGTCGCTGACTTCGCGCTGGTCGCGGGCGTTCCCGCGCGGCGGATCGGTTGGGTGGGCCGGGCCGGGGTGAAGCTGGTGCAGCGTGAGGGGGAACCGGGCGTTTGGGGATGCCCGAGCACGGGGGCACTGTACGACGAGAAGGAGGGCGTGCTCAGCGAGCGCGCCTGACAGGCGTCGGCAATTTAGGCCGCCGGCATTTCCTCAAAACCACAATCAACGAACATCCGTAGGCATACCGTGTTCCCGTACACGGGATCTGAGCAGGGCAACGGGCTCTGTTCAGTGGGGGGTTGTACACGACGAGGGCACCTGTGCCGGTGTGGTCGGTGCGTGAGCGTGCCGGTACACCGCATTCGCGCGTGCCCAGTCCGACGTGTTGCCGGGGGGATCCAGGCGGCAGCCGCCGGGCCGGTTCGCGGCATCGGTGGCATCACGCCATCGATCACGGGCGCCGTCACTGGCAATCCCCCTCCGCGGAGCGACGACCGCAGGTCCGTCCGAGGAGCGAGTTAGAGGGGGTAGGTGTGTTGGAGCCGTACAGCTCGGACATACACGGTGCGCGCAGCACACAGGGAACCGAGGTGACAGCCCGGTGACCGGCGAACGATTAGGAGCACTGGCCCGCGAGGACCTGCCGTTGCACGCCCTCGCCGAACGGCTGCTCACAGTGGCCGAGTCAGGGCTGCCCGCGATGTACCAACCGGGCGAGGACACCTTCGTGTTCACCCGGGCAGGGGTGATCTCTCCCGAAGGCAAGAAGAGGATCGAGTCACGGGGGACCAGTACCCGGTACGCAGCCATCACCGCGTTGGGGGCGCGGTTCCTGCCGGAGGACCGGCAACGCGCCCTCTTCGCCGGCCGCACCGCCCAGGAGTTCACCGGACTGCTGGTGGAGCGCCTTCCGGGGGTGCGAAACCTCGGTGACGCCGCGCTGATCGCCTGGGCCGCCGCCGAGACCGCCCACCCCAAGCTGGCCGACGCCCTGGCCCGCGTCGCCGCACTTGACCCACCGGGCCGGCCGCAGTACACCGTGGAGGCAGCCTGGGTGCTCTCCGCACTGGCCGCCGCCCGGGACACCGTGGACGTCGAGGGCGGCCTCGTCGCCGCGCGGGAGCGGCTGCTGCGCTGCCGGGTCGGCAACAGCCCACTCTTTCCACATGCGACCGGCCCCGGCCTGGTGCCGGGATACCGCTCGCACGTGGCCTGTTTCGCCGATCAGGTCTACCCCTTGCAGGCCTTGGCCCGGCTCCACGCGAGCGGTGGCGATGAGCAGTCCCTGGCTGCCGCAGACGCCTGCGCCGCCCGTATCTGCGCCCTCCAGGGGGCGGGCGGGCAGTGGTGGTGGCACTACGACGCCCGAACCGCCGAAGTGGTCGAGGGCTATCCGGTCTACAGCGTTCACCAGCACGCGATGGCCCCGACCGCGCTGTTCGACCTCGCGGAAGCGGGCGGTACGGAATTCGGCGCGGCGATCCGTCGCGGACTGCGCTGGATGACGGAAGTGCCCGAGCTCGCCGGCGAAGACGGCCGCCCTCGTGAGCCGATGATCCTGGACGAGCTGGGTCTGACGTGGCGCAAGGTGTACCGGGGAGACCCGAAGAAGGCCGTTCGAGCCGCTCGGGGACTGACGTCGAAGGTCGCGCCGAAGGCGCGGCTGACCCCGCTGGACCGGCTGTTTCGCCCACTGGCCGTGGACCGCGAGTGCCGACCGTACGAGTTCGGTTGGATGTTGTTCGCCTGGCTCGGGGAGATCAAGAGATGACACAGCGTCAGTCCCTCTTCGGAGTGAGCCTGGATGCCCTGACCATGAAGGAGACCGTGCAGCGGTGCCTGGACGTCGTCCGGCGAGAGGAGCGCATCGAGATCGGCATGGTCAACGCGGCCAAGCTGGTCAACATGCGGCGTGACCCCCGTCTGGCGAAGGCGGTCGCCGGTTGCGATCTCGTTCTGGCCGACGGCCAGGCGGTGGTCTGGGCGGGCCGGGTCCTCGGCACGCGCCTGCCGGAACGCGTCGCCGGCATCGACCTGTTCATGCACCTACTCGCCGCCGCGGAAGCAGAAGGCATCTCCGTCTACTTGCTCGGCGCCCAACAGCGGGTCCTGGACATGATGCTCCAGGAGATCGACGAGCGGTTCCCGAAACTTCGAGTGGCCGGCAGCCGCAACGGCTACTTCGAGGACTCGGAACAGGAAGCGATCGCCGACGCGATCGCCGACAGCGGCGCTCAGATGTTGTTCCTGGGAATGACCTCGCCCAAGAAGGAGATCTTCACGGCCGGCTACGGCACCCGCACCGGCGCCAACGTAGTGCACGGCGTCGGAGGCTCCTTCGACATCCTCGCCGGGATCACCAAACGAGCGCCGCTGGCCTGGCAACGGGTCGGCCTCGAATGGTTCTACCGCACCCTCCAGGAGCCTCGGCGCCTGGGCAGGCGCTACCTCACCACCAATGCTGCCTTCCTCCTCATGACGGTCCGCGAGTTCATCCACCGCACACCGTCCACCGGTACCGCGAACAGGAGTTACTGATGCGCGTCGTCGTCGTGGGACAGGGATACGTCGGCCTGCCACTGGCCATCCGGGCCGCCGAGGTCGGGCACCAGGTGATCGGGTACGACGTGAACGCCCGGCGGGTCAAGAGCCTCGCCGCGGGCGAATCATATGTGGAGGACGTTTCCTCCGAGCGGCTCAACCGGGCTCTGGCACGCGGGACGTACCGGCCCAGTGAGCTGGCTCGTGACTGCGGTGGGTTCGATGTGGCGGTCGTCACCGTTCCCACCCCCTTACAGGAGGGCACTCCCGACCTCAGCTACATCGAGGAATCGGCCCACACCCTGGCGCGCTTCCTGCGCCCGGGCGCCACCGTCATCCTGGAGTCGACCACCTATCCGGGCACGACCGAGGAACTCTTCGCGCCCATCTTGGAGAACGGTTCGGGGCTGAGTGCCGGAGCGGACTTCCACCTCGGCTACAGCCCCGAGCGCATCGACCCCGGAAACGCCGTCTGGGGCTTCCAGCAGACGCCCAAGGTCGTCTCAGGCGTGGACGCGGCCTCGTTGAAGGCCGTGGAGTCCTTCTACGGAGAACTCGTGGACACCACGGTGCCGGTGCGCTCTCCGAAGGAAGCCGAGCTCGCCAAACTGTTGGAGAACACCTTCCGGCACGTCAACATCGCCCTCGTCAACGAGATAGCGATGTTCGCGCGCCACCTGGACATCGACGTGTGGCAGGCCATCGAAGCCGCCTCCAGCAAGCCGTTCGGCTTCATGAAGTTCACCCCGGGGCCGGGTGTGGGTGGACACTGCCTGCCGATCGACCCTTCGTACCTGTCGTGGCGGGTCCAACGCGAGCTCGGCCAGAACTTCCGCTTCGTGGAGCTCGCCAACGACATCAACAGCCACATGCCGGAGTACGTCACTCGGCGCGTCATCGACGCGCTCAACACCAAGCGCCGCTCCGTCAACGGTTCGCGCGTCCTGCTCCTCGGGCTGGCCTACAAGAAGAACACCGGGGACGCGCGTGAATCGCCCTCCGTGCGCATCGCCCAGTTGCTGCTCGACATGGGCGCCAAGGTCCGGGCGGCGGATCCGCACGTTGTCGAGAGCATCAAGGTCGACGCCCGGCTGGTTCGGGTGGAACCGACCAAGAGGGAGCTCGCAGCCGCCGAATTGGTGGTCCTGATCACCGACCACGACTCCTTCGACTACGAGATGGTCAAGGAGCACGCCTCCTTCGTCCTCGACTGCCGCAACCGCCTGTCCGGGCCGACGGTGGAGGTGCTCTGAGCCCGTGACCAAAGTCGTATGCGTCGCCGGAGCGCGGCCCAACTACATGAAGATCAAGCCGGTGATGGACGCCCTGGAGCGTCGCGGAGCCGAGGTACTGCTGGTCCACACCGGACAGCACTACGACGAGTCCATGAACGACGTCTTCTTTCGCGACCTCGGTATCCGCAGCCCGGACCGGTACCTCGGTGCCGGGTCCGGAACCCACGCGGAACAGACCGGCCGGGTCATGGCAGCTTTCGAGCCGCTGGTGGAGGAGGTCGCTCCGGATGCGGTGGTAGTCGTCGGTGACATCAACTCCACACTGGCCTGCGCATTGGTGACCGCCAAGGCCGGCCCCCTGCTCGCCCATGTGGAGGCGGGGCTGCGCAGCCGTGACTGGAGCATGCCCGAAGAGGTCAACAGGGTCGCCACCGACCGCGTGAGCGACTACCTTTTGGCGCCCTCGCCCGACGCCGCCGCGAACCTGCGAGCCGAGGGGTACCGCGAGGATCAGATCCACGTGGTCGGCAACGTCATGATCGACACGCTGTTCGCCAATCTGGACCGGGCCAGGCAGTGCGAAGTCCTCCAGCGCTACCAGCTGACCCGCGGCGGATATGGGTTGGTCACCTTGCACCGACCGGCCAACGTGGACGACCCGGCAGCCCTCACCGGTCTCCTCAAAGCACTGGGGGAGATCGCCGAACGCTGCCCGTTGTTGCTGCCTGTGCACCCGCGCGCAGCAGCTCGGCTGGCCGAGTTGGGCGTACCCGGCGGGATCAAACTGGTGCCGGCGGCCGGATACCTGGACTTCATCGCCCTGCAGGATTCCGCCCGGCTGGTCCTGACCGACTCCGGGGGAGTGCAGGAGGAGACCACCGCGCTCGGCGTTCCCTGCGTCACCCTGCGGGAGAACACCGAGCGGCCCATCACCGTCGAGCAGGGAACCAACGTGCTCGCCGGTACCGACCCGCAACGCATCCTGGAAACGGTCAACCGCGTACTCGACCAGCCACCGGCGCCCCGTTGTCCGGAACTCTGGGACGGTCGCGCGAGTGAACGCATCGCTCAGGTGTTGTTGGACGGGGGACGCGCGGAGCACCGGCTGCGGCCCACCGACCTCGGAGCGGGCAGCCTCCCACCCCATTAGCCCGTTCCCGGGGCACCGGCCGCCGGAGTCCCGGGAACGTGATCACAAGAATCCGTAAGAAGATCACCGCAACACCACAGCGGCGGCGTGGTCCCACGCCGCCGCCGCGAGGGGGAAGACCATGGATCTCGCCGAGATCTGGCGGGTCATGCGCAGACGCTGGTACGTGCTGCTGCCCGGACTGCTGCTGACCGCAGCCCTGACCGTCGCCGTCCAGCTGCTGGTTCCGGTGGAGTACCAGTCACAGAGCACCGTGACCCTGCTGAACTCGCGCAAGGCCACCGAGGCCTTCGACGGAAACCCCTTCCTGAGCACCCAGGCGTCCTTGACCGGTATGGCCGACGGTCTGGCGCGCAATCTGAATTCCGACGACGCCAAGGCCGACCTCAAGGCCTTGGGCGTCACCGGTCTGCATGAAGCGATGATCGCCGACAACGCTCAGGGGCCCTTCATGTGGCTCACGGTATCCGGCACCGACCCGGACAGCGTCTTGAAATCGGACAAGCTCTTCATCGGCTATGCCGAGAAGCGGCTGACCCAGTTTCAGAAGCAGCAGTCGGTGGAGCCGCAAGCCATGATCAGGATGGCCACGATCGTGCCTCCGCAGAAGCCGGTTGCCCAGACCAAGACCAGGCTCCAGTATCTGATCATGGCCGGGCTCGCCGGTTTCGTGCTCAGTCTGGTGGCGACCTTCTTCGTGGAAGCGCGGCGAAGGCCGCGCGGCAAGCACAGGCCGGCCGGTGAGGAAGCCGCCGAGAACACCGAGACAGTGCCGCCGCAGGGCTCGGCAGCCACCGCTCTGCCCGACCCGCGGACCTCCGGCGCCCACTTCGCCGGCTCCCATCTGACCAGGTCGCCATGACGGGCCAGGACACCGAGACGCCGCCCACCGCCACCGCGCCCTCGCTCGGGCGCAAGGTCGGATCGGCCGCCCGGTGGAGCCTGATCAACACCGTGGTCATGAGGCTGGGTAACTTCGCCACCGGCATCATCCTGGCGAGGTTCTTCCTCGGACCGGAGGCCTGGGGCGTCTACGGCATCGCCCAGACCGTGCTGCTGGTGCTGCTGTCCGCAAACGAGCTCGGCGTCTCCCTGGCCATCGTCCGCTGGGAGGGTGACCCGCGCCGCTTCGCGCCCACCGTCGTCACCCTCAGCACCGCCTCCAGCCTGCTGCTGTACGCGGTCCTGTTCGCCATCGCCCCAGCCGCTGCCCGGGTGCTCGGCTCTGCCGAAGCTTCGGGCGTGCTGCGGGTGATGTGCCTGTGCGTGGTGCTCGACGGCCTGTCCCAGGTGCCCGCGGGATTCCTCACCCGGGAGTTCGCCCAAGGGCGGCGGATGATCATCGACGCGGTGAACTTCCTCTTGTCCACCGCCGTCACCCTGCTCCTGGCGGTGCAGGGATGGGGCGCCATGAGTTTCGCCTGGGGCTCTGTGGTGGGCAATGCGGCAGCGCTCATCGGCTGCTGCCTGGCGGCACCGCGCACTCTCAGGTTCGGCTGGGACCCCGAACAGGCCCGCGCGCTGCTGCGGTTCGGTCTTCCCCTGGCAGGCGCGAGCATGCTTGCCCTGGCCGTGGTCAACGTCGACACCATGATCGTCGGATCCACCCTGGACCAGCTGGCCCTCGGCTTCTACGTGCTCGCCTTCAACATCTCCGGCTGGCCCGTGCGGATCATCTCCGAGGCGGCCCGTCGGGTCTCCTTCGCGGGCTTCTCCCGACTGGCCGCCTCGCCCGAGGCGCTGTCAGCGGGATTCAGCCGAGCCCTCGGCGTGGTCATGACCGCCACGGTGCCACTGTGCGTGCTCCTCGCCGCTCTCGCCGGGCCCATCGTGGGACTCGTCTACGGTGACCGGTGGTTGCCTGCCGCCGATGCGCTGCCGTGGCTGATGGCCCTCGGCCTGGTCCGGATCGCCTGCGAACTCGCCTACGACTGTCTCGTTGCCGTCGGCCAGCGGCGTTCCTTGATAGCCGTCCAGGCTCTGTGGCTCGTCGTCCTCCTCCCCGTCCTGGTGATCGGCTCGGACATCGGCGGCATCGTCGGTGTCTCGCAGGCGCACGTGTTGGTAGCGGGCGGGGTGGTCGTCCCGGTCTTCCTCTTCGCACTGCGACGGGGTGGGATCGGGCTCCGTGCCATCGCGAAGGCCTGCACCTGGCCCTTCATCGGTGGTGTCGCGATGGCCGCGGTCGTCCTCGGCCTGGAACGCTCCCTAGGCGACGGTGTGCTCGCCCTCCTGGCCACCAGCATGGCCGGGGCGGCCGTCTACGCCGTCTGCCTATGGCCCAGCCGCGCGTTCCTGCGCGGCTCCAAACCGGTCAATACGGCCCTCGGATAGGCAGTCATGACACGTGGTAAACGAGGCCGTTTGTGGGCCGGAATGCTTGCGGGCACCCTGCTGGTCCTCGCTCTCGCACTCTTCCAGGCGTCCCGTGCCGGAGTGGGGGAGCCGGCGGCGGCGCCCTGTCCTGATGAGGCCCTGGAATGCCCCGGACCGAGCGACCCCGGTCCCCTACCAACCCGTCCCGTGCCTTCCGCTCTCACCTCGGACAGCAGCCCCGACAGTTCGCTGGCCACGCCGACCTCGCGACCGAGGGCTGACCCAACACCGTCGGCCCCCCGGCCCGTCGCCCCGCCGGGGGGGGGGGGGGGGGGGGGGGGGGGGGGGGGGGGGGGCGCGCCGCCCGCCCCCCCCCCCCCCGCGCGCCGCCGGGGGGGGGGGGGCCCCCCCCCCCCCCCCCCCCCCCCCCCCCCCCCCCCCCCGCCGGCGGGGCCGCCCCCCCCCCCCCCCCCCCCCCCCCCGCCTCCGCTCGCCCGGGCCTGTTCCTCACCGGCCTCCTGCGGGTTCCCCGACGCCCGCAACACCGGGCCACGCATCAAATTGCAACGCCACAACACGGGGAACCTGTCCATCAAGACCGACGGCAAGGTCATCCGCGGCTGGGACATCACCGGCTCCCTGGACATCTACGCCAACGACGTGACCATCATCGACAGCAAGATCACTTCCACCAACTGGTGGGGGGTCAACCTGCGGCCCGGGTACAGCGGTCTGCGCGTCCTGCACACCACCATCACCGCCGTGCCCGGTAAGGGACCCGACAACGGCGGGGTGAACTACGCCGTCTCCAACATGGGTGTGAGCTCCATCGAAGTCGGCTGGTGCAACATCTCGGTGTTCGGCAACGCCCTCTCCATGGGCCAGGGCTACCTCCACGACAACTACGTCCACGACCTCGTGGCCTTCCGCAATCAGAGCGGCGAGTGGCAGCACACCGATGCCGTGATCAGCGGTGGTGGCAACAAGGGGCGGCTCACGATCCGGCGCAACACCCTCTTGAACTCGGTCCCGGTGGACCGGGGAGCCAGCGCCAGCATCGGCCTGTTCGCCGACACCGGCGTGGTATCCCACGTGACGATCGAGGGCAACTGGTTGGCCGGCGGAGCGTACGCGCTGTACGGCGGCGGATCCGGCGCCAACGGCATCCAGGTCACCGACAACGTCTTCTCCGACCAGTACCACCCCCACGGCGGCGCCTACGGCGCCGTCGCGGCCTGGAACCCCGACGGCGCCGGAAACCTGTGGAGCGGCAACCGGATGTCCGACGGCACCCCCGTCACACCGGAGCCCACCCCCTGAACCATCGAGAGGACACGATGCACCGCATTGCCCGCGCCCCGTGGGAACTGCTCAAACGACACTTCGGTTGGCTGGTGCTCTTCGAACTCAGGAACAAGGTCGTGTTGGCGCCCTCGGCTCTGCGGCTGGGCCGCTTCGAACGGGCGGAGGCAGAGCGGCTGCGCGCCCTTCTACCCGAGGTCCCCGAAGCTCGGGTGGCCACGGTGATCGCTACTCACCGACGCCCGGAGGCGCTGCGCGCCGCTGTCCGCTCGGCGCTCGCCCAAACGGTCCACGACCACGTCGTCCTGGTCGTCGACGACGGTGCAGGACTGCCCGAACTCCCGGCCCACCCACGCCTGTACGCCGTTTCCCTGGCGCGCAACACCGGTACGGCGGGTGTGGTGCGCAACGTGGGAATCAGGCTGACCCGCTCCCGCTACGTCGCCTTCCTCGATGACGACAACCTGTGGGAGCCGGACCACCTGGAGCAGGCCCTCGCCGCCCTCGAAGCGCCCGACGGCCCCGAAGCCGTCTACACCGCGCTGCGCCGAGTCCTGCCCGACGGCGAGGAGAAGGACGTCCTGTCGGTGCCCTTCGACCGGCGCCGCGCAGCCCGCGAGGCATTCCTCGACACCAACGCCTTCGTGGCATCTCGCCACCGCGCCCTGTTCTTCAGCCGTTTGCGAAGGACTCCCGAGGTGCTCCCCCGGGAGGACTGGGAGCTCATCCGCCGCTACGCCCGCCACCACGAAGTGCGCCACCTGCCGTGCCCCACCGTGCGATACCTGGTGAACCCGGGGAGTTTCTACACCGCTTGGGAGGGGCCGCAGGCCGACTGACCGCACCGGCCAGCCGGCCGGTGCGGTCAAGGGCCGGGGATCGTGCGCAGAGCGGAGGGACTTGCCAGTGCGCGGGCAGCTGACCTGCTCGCTGATCGGCCGAGGGCAGCCCGAGAGGATTCCCGTAGCAGTACCGCCGCCCGGAAGGCGGCCGTCGCGGCGGGGCCGTGCCGGCGCTGGTAGAGGCGGACCCGGTTCAGGGTGAGCAAGGTCCACAGCCGCGGCGACACCTGAGAGTCCCCACCGAGATGAGTGGCGGCGGCGGTCGGCTCCAGACGGGTCACGAACCCCCTGTCGCGGGCCCGCAAGCAGAATTCGGTTTCCTCGGAATAGAGGAAGAAGGACTCATCCCACGCTCCACAGGCGGCCAGACACGTGCCCGACAGAGCCATCAGGGCTCCGGTCGCCCAGTCGGTGACGGTCTCGTGCTCGTACGCCGCGGTGTCCGTCACCAACTCGCTCCAGCGTGGGAAGCGACCTGCCCGGCGGTTGCCCACCACTGCCTCGCCAAGGGCCCGGGTCACACTGGACTCGCGCCGCAGCGAGTGCACGAGGGTGCGGCCGTCCTCCTCGTAGAGCAGGGGCACGGTGATCCCGACCTGGCGTCCATCCTCCAGCTTCGTCTCCAGCGAGTGCACGAGCGCCTTCGCGCAGCCGCTGCGCATCCGGATGTCGGGGTTGCACACCAGGGCGGCCCGATAGCCGCCCTCCCAGCGGGCAGCGGCGTCCAGGGCGGCGTTGACCCCGGCCGCGTAGCCGGCGTTGTGTCCGGTCTGCACCACGGTGGCATCGGGAGCCAGGGAGCTCAGCACGTCGACGGTGTCGTCGGCCGAGTCGTTGTCGGCGACGACGAGCCGCCAGTCCAGCCCGGCCATGCCCGTCGGCAAGGAGGCGAGGAAGTCCGGGAGCACGGCCGAGCTGTTCCAGGTGACGACGAGGACAGCTACGGGACCGGTACCGGTTGCGGGGTGACGGGGGGACATGTGGACTCCACGGATCGGGGCTTGGGCTTGGGCGTCGAGCGCCGGATGAAGCCGAGGTAACTGCCTCCGGCGCCGAGCGTGAGGAAGAACATCCCGGCGAACATCGGGAAGCTCAGTGCGTCGAAGGTGGCACTGATGACGAGGGTGACCAGGGCAGAAGCGAAGAAGGCCTGCCCGAGCTCGCGGTCGGATTCGCTACGAGCCAACCTGCGGATGGCACCGCCTTGGTGGATGCCGGTGATGAACAGCAACAACAGTGCCGCCAACCCCATGAACCCCATTTCCGCCAGCGTCAGCATGTACTGGTTGTCAGTGAAGAAGTACAGGTCCGGGGTGAAAGTGCCCAAGCCGCGCCCGAACAACGGGTGCTCGTCCAGATAGGGGACGATCGCGCTGTACTTCACGGTGCGGGCCTGCGTGCTGCTGTCGGAGTTGGACAGGAAGGAGGCGAAGAGAGCCGTGATGGTGCCGATCAACCCCGGAATGATGACCTTGAAACAGGCCACCGAGCCGATCAACAGGCCGATGGCAGTCCAGCGCCGTTCGGGCTTCCACCGCAGCACCATCACGAGGATGACGATCAGTGCCCCGATGATGGACGTGCGCGAGACCGTGAGTGGTAGGGCACCGCCCATCAGCACGACCGGCAGCCACCGGCGTAGCTTGGTCAGGTGCTGGCGGGCCGGGTCGAAAGCCTGCTGGATGGCGAACGGCAGGAGGATCGCGAGCATCCCACCGAACTCCAGGGGCTGCGCGGTGGTGGAGCGGGGACGGGTGAAGGAGCCGCGGTCCAGGGTGGTGATCTGGGCGACGCTCGACTGCAGCCCGGGAATGCTGATCTTGTCGGCGATGTTCGTAGCCGTGAAGAAATCGTAGTAGCCGATGGCGGCCACCACCGCTCCCATCACGACCACCCTGCGAAGCAGGACATCGAGCCGGTCGCGGTCCTGGATCCCTGCGGACACCAGGACGACGAGGGAGACCCATACGAGCAGTCCGATCAGACCGCGGTCCGCACCGAGGATCTCCTTGTGCGAACTGCCCCGGGTGGCGTTTGCCAGATAGGACGCCAGCACCGCGACCGACAGCAGGCACATCACCACCCTGGGCAGGCGGGTTCCCGCAGCCGGGCGGATCCGACCGGTGATCCAGGTCGCCAGATACCAGAAGAGCCCGAGCAGGGCGAAGACGTTGGCCGGGGTGCCCACGCCGCCGAGGCCTGGCAGCGTGAGGTTGGAGGGAATGAAGAAGGCGAGCGCGAGGTAGCCGCTCAGGATCGAGGTGGCGTCGATCGTCCGACCGGGCAGACCCCGCCGGGGCCTGCGCTGCGTCGTGGTCTTGGCCACTCGGTTCGCCCGCCGCCGACGCCGTGCGTTGGCGAGGCTCTCCGTGACGAAGGACAGGGTGAACCCGGTGGTGGTACCGAGGATGACCACGCCCAGGACCTGCTGGTAGCGGGCTTTGAGCTGGGGCTTGGGCGTCTGCGGCAGTACCACGGGCGCGGTCTGGACGAAGTAGGCGGGTTCCACCTCGGCCGCGGCCTGGAGAGCCTTGAGCTGTTCCCCTGCGAACACCGTCAGTTTGCTGGTCTCCGATAAGACCTTCGCCCGGTCGGTCCCCGTGACGGTCAGTGTTAACAGCGGCCCGGAGGCATTGGCGGCGAACCCGACCGTGTAGGGGTCGGTGACGCCGAGGCCCCGTAGATCTTGGGCCGCGTCAGTGCCGGACAGGGTTCTGATGAGCACGTCCGCGGTGACCACCAGCGAGCCCCCGGCGTTGGATATCGGGTTGCCGAAGGTGGGAGCCAGTTCCGCGACCGCCATCGAGTCCAGCAGCGCGACGGAGCTCTCCGACTGGTAGGCCACCGGCACCGATCGGTACAGGTGCATTCCCGCGAGCAGGCTCAGCAGGGTGATGGGCACCATCACGTACCAACGGCGGCGCAGTACGGCGCCGATCTCACCGATGCTCATGAAGCCCTCCGCGAGCTGTCCGATTCGATGGCGGCCCGCCCCGCGCCCTGAAAGGATCGGGGCTGACGGAAGGATTCCCGGTGTTGCCTGGTGAGTTGGTACGCGCGTTGCGTCGACGGTGGTACGTCCTGGTGGTGGCCGTGGCCCTGGCCGCCTTCGGAGCGCAACAGGTGCTCCACCCCGAACAGAAGTATGTGAGTTCGGCCATCGTGGTGCTCAAGCCACCGGTGACCGGAAGGCAGCCGAACCAGTTCACGAACCTCCAGCCGCCGCTCGCCGCGGTGTCCTACGCGGCGGTACAACAGCTGGAGTCGGCTGCCGGGCAGGAGGAGTTGGCCGCAGGCGGCGTCAGCGGAAACTACCGGCTGATACCGCGGAACAGCGGTACCAGCGTCACCCCGCGCTATCTGATCCCCTCCCTTCAGGTCCAGGCGGAGGAGAGCAGCCCCGCTGCGGCCAACGGCACGGTGACGAAGGTCATCGAGGTCTACACGAAGCACCTGCGCCAGATGCAGACCCAGCAGGGAATCCCAACCGACGCCAGGATGAGTGTGGATCTGCTGGTCCCGCCCAACGCGACCGCCAAGACCGGAACCAAGAGCCGCGGCCTGGCCGGTGTGGCCCTGCTCGCGGGGCTCGGCGGCGTGGTGGTCGCCCTGTGGACCGACCAACTGCTCCTGCACGTGCAAGGACGCCGGAACCGGCGCCGGCGCGGGAGCGCCGACGCCGGTCCGCAGCAGCCGGCCGGAGACCGGATGCCGATGGCCGCGGCGTCCCGCTGAGGGAGCGGGACGCCGGACCGAAGAACGGTGGTGCTGTTGGTTCATCAAATCCCTCGGCGCTTCCAAGACTGCCACCAGAGCCATTCCCGCCCCCGGTCGGCGACGGCCGACATCACCAGCGGCTGGAGGTAGGGCATCGCCCGGGCCCCGATGCGCTGGCGCCTGCGCAAGGCGCGGTACTCCGGCAGGTCCGTGTACTGCGGTAGGCACTGCGCCGCGAACTCCACGAGTTCGCCGACCGGGACCACATCGGTGCGACCCCGGTCGTACGCGCGGTAGGCACGCCGCAAGGCGTACCGGGCCAGCCGGGTCCGTGCGGAGACGGACAGCTGATCGGAGGCGGGCAGCAGGTCGCCGCACTTGTCGAGCACCGCGTCGAAGGCGACGAGGCGTTGGCGGAGGTCGTCGAGCTGCCCGCCGAAGTCCGTGGTGGACATGTTGTCCCCGTGGACCCGGTAGAAGGCCTGGTCGGCGCCCTTGACGTAGCCGACGTCGGCGTGCGCCGCGAGCCGCATCCACATCTCGATGTCGCCGGCGTGTGGGAGCAGCGGATCGTAGCCCCCCACCTTGTGCTGGAGGCTGGTGCGGACCACCACCTCGGGTGAGGTGATGCACCCGGTGCCCTCGCGGAACCGCCTCTCCAGCCACCACTGCCCCGGATACACGACCGAGCCGGTACTGCGGGTGCGGGCCGCTGGCAGCGGCCCGCCGTGGGTGAAACGCAGCGGTCGGCCGTAGCAGAAGCCGACCTGCGGGTGCGCATCGAGCAGCGTGGCGGCCCTGACCAGGGCCCCGGGGACCAGTCTGTCGTCGGCCGACAACAAGGCGACGTAGTCGCCGTCGGCCCACTCCATCAAGCCCTCGTTGTAGGTGGCGATATGGCCCTTGTTGCGTTCGTGGACACGCACTTCGATCCGTGGGTCGCGGGCCGCCAACTCGTGTGCGGCCCGCGCGGAATCGTCCGGCGAGGCGTCGTCGATGATCAGGACGCGTACGTCCACGCCTTCCTGTTCGTCCAGGACGCTCTTGACGCAGTCGGCCAGGAAATGGCCGTACTTGTAGCAGGGGATCACCACGCTGACGGTGCTCACTGCGTGGACACCTCCGTGGAGCCGTCCGACTGGGCCGTCGCGGGCGGGGTCGTGGTGAAGACGGGACCCACCCAGTAGTTCACGGAACCGAAGGTGTTCGTCGGGAAGGAGGAGCTGCTCCCGTACTTGTACACCCCGTTGGCGCCGTTGGTGCCGTCGGCCGTCGCGACCAACGGGTAGGAGCGGTGCGCACTGGTGAAGTAGCCACCGTCCACGGAGTAGTTGCCGTTCGGTGCGTGGTAGGAGGCCACGTACGAGGTTCCCGCGGTGATGGCCACGGGGGTGTCGAACTGCAACTGCTGCCAGCCTTCGAGGGTTTCGCTGCCGAAGGTTCCGGTGGCCAGCAGCGTGCCGGTGTTGGACCAGAGGCTTCCGGTGTGGGTGCCGGTGTTGCCCGGGCCCTTGTAGAAGGTGATGCCGGTGATGTAGCCGTTCACCGCTGACTGGAAGCGCGTGCCGAGCTCCACCGCGTTGGTGTCATCGCCGACGTTCGCGGTGCTGGGCGTGGCCTCGCTGTTCCACAGGGTGCACGGACAGTTGACCTCCGGCGGGGTGGTGCTGGTGGTGAAGTTCCAGCTGTGCGGCCCGGTCATCGTGTTGCCCCACAGGTCGGAGGCGTGGACAGAGGCCGTGTAGGTGGTGCTGAGGGCCAGTTCCGTGGACGGAGTGAAGGTGGCGCTGTTCGCGGCGCTGAGGGACTTGGTGCCCGGCACCGTGTTGTTGTTCTCGTCCTTGAGGGTGAAGACCAAGGTCTCCTCGTCTACGGCCCCGCTGAAAGTAGCGTGGAGGGCGGCCGTGATCGGGGTTCCGATGGCTGCGGACTGGGGGGAGGTGGAAGTGACGGTCGGAGGCACGGTGCTGGCCGTGGAGGTGTCCAGCACCGCGTCCACCCAGTAGTTGCTCCCGTTCGATGTGGTTGAGGGGAAGCCTCCGGTGGCGCTGTAGCGGTACACGCCGTTGCCGCCGTCGGTGCCGCTCTGTAGCGCCGTGAAGGGCTCAAGGCCCGCGGATCCCTCGGCGAAGGTGGTGTCGAAGGAGTAGCCGCCGTTCGGGGCGAAGTAGGAGGCGATGTAGGTGGTGTTCGGCTTGATGGGCACCGGTGAGGAGAAGTTCAGCTGCTGCCAGCCCGAAGCCGTCTCGTTGGTGAAGGTCCCGGTGGCCAGCCGCTGGCCCGATTTGCTCCAGAGGCTCCCGGTGTGGGTGCCGGTGTTGGCGGGAGACTTGTAGAAGCGCACACCGGTGATGGAACCGGCCACCGAGGATCGGATCTTGACACCGAGTTCCACGGAGCTGCCGTCACCGGCGTTGACCTTGCCCGGCACTGCCGCGGCCGGCCACACGGTGCAGGGGCACTGCTGAGGGCCGACGGTCAGCGGCACCGTGGTGGTGGCGCCGATGTTGACGCTGTCGTCCACTGCCCGCACCTTGATCTGGGCGGAGCCCGGAGTGGTGGGGGTCCACTGGTAACTCCAGGAGCCGAGACCCGTGGTCGACTTCCAGGTGGTGCCGCCGTCGGTGGAGACTTCCACGCGGGCGACGACGCCGCCACCGGAGTCAGAGGCGGTGCCCGTGATGGTGATCGGTTTCAGTGCCGGGACGGTGGCGTTCGCCGCCGGGCTGGTGACGCTGATGACGGGGCCCGTGGTGTCGGTGGAGGCCGAGGACGCGACCAGGTCGCTCTGGAGCGTCTTGGGTTGTACGCCCATGTCGGCGAACACGTTCACCGTGGCCTGCTGCATCCGCTTGTCCTCGGTGACCACCTCGTCGTCCGGGTTCCCGGTCGGGACGTTGGTCAGACCCCAGGACCACTGCACGGTTCCCGCGCCGAAGACCAGGGCATGGGAGGTCTGGTCACGGAAGGCGACCAGGCTGTGCGTGGCGGTGCCGTTGCCGTAGGTGTTTCCGTAGTCGAGCAGCATCTTGCCGTCCTCGATGTCCACCGTGGTGGAGGACAGGCGGATCTGCCCGGCCGGGCGGCTGCTGTTCTCCACGTCGCTGTCCCACTCGTAGCCGAGCGTTCCCGTCGGGAACGTGGCGGTCTGCGAGGGGGAGAGGTCGGCGACGGTGGTGTTGCGCCACAGCCGCAGCTTGGCGAAGGAACCGGGGACCGTGATGGCGTCGCTCCGGTAGCCGTTCACCTTGAACATCGAACCGGTCAGCTGGTTCTGCGGTTGGTAGGGACGCCCGCCCGTCGCGCTGGCCGGGTCCATGAAGGTTCCGGTCCAGATCCCGCTGGGGTCGGGAATGCCGTTCGGCTGCGGGAAGGAGAGCTTGGTCTCCTTGTAGCAGACCAGAGTGCGATTGGCCGTTCCCGTGCCGTCGATGCTGGCGGCGAGGCGGGTCTTCCAGAAGATCTCGTTGCCGCTGAAGTAGGTCTGGTGCACGCCCGCCTTCCGCGCGTTGAGCGCGTTGGTGAACTGCTCCTGGGTCCAGTACTCGTCGTGGCCGGAGGACATGAACACCTTGTGGTTCAGGAGCTGGGCGCCCCGGGTGGAGGTGTCGATGCCTGACATGTAGCTCACGTCGTAGCCGTTGCGTTCCAGCCAGGAGATCATCTGGAACTCGGACCCGTAGATCCCGTTGTCCCCACCGATGTCCAGGGGGCGGTTGTAACTGACCTCGTAGGCACGTCCGTCGGGCGCCGGCCCACCGCCGTCGTAGAGGTCCTGGCCGCCGTAGTTGTTGTACGCCTGCCAGGTCTGATCGCTGGTCTGCACCAGGACGTCGGAGTGGCTGGAGTCGTCGCGGACGACGAACGGGTAGGGCATGACACCGTCACCGTTCGCCTGGTCGAAGTTGGCGATGTACAGGCCGGACACGGCGTCACTCGGCACCGTCCAGTTGGCGGTGACCGGCCAGTTCCCGCAGTCCACCAGGCCGGTGGAGGACTTGGTGGTGCAGCTCTGCGGGTCCCCGCCCTCGGGGTAGTTCGCCGGGTATGTGACGGCGGCCTGCGCCGGTGTCGACAACAGGCGTGCTCCGTCACCCCCGTAGTAACCCAGACGGTAGATCGAGACGCGGTACGGCGAAGGCGACTGGATCTTGAATTGCACGGTGTCGCCGGCCTGCACACTCATCTGCGTGCTGAAACCCTTGATCTCACCATAGGCGTTGGGTGCGAACCACTCCGATTTCGGCGTGCCCGGTTTGGAGTTCTCGCACACCACGGCATTCGACGTGGGACCGCAAGGGTCGACCGCATGGGCCACGACGGACGGTGGTAAGACCGCGGCTGCCAAGACCGCGACCAGGGTGTAGAGACCGTACCGGAGTTTGTTTCTCCGTCTGTTCATCTGTACCTCTTTGCGTCAGCGCAGGGCGTCGGTGAGCGCGTCCACGACCCGCTGCTGTTGAGCGGTGGTGATCTGCGGGAAGAGCGGTAGGGAAAGCATCCGGTCGGCGGCGTGCTCCGCGTGGGGGAAGGCACCGCGCCCGAGTCCGAGGTAGCCGAAGGCCGGGGTTAGGTGCACGGGCGCCGGGTAGTGCACGCCCGCGCCGATGCCCTCCGCGTTGAGCTTGCCGACCACGGCGTCACGGTCGGCTCCCTCGACGCGGACCACGTACAGGTGCCACACGTGGACGTTGCCTTCGGCGGTGACCGGCAAGATGAGGCGCCCGTTCGCGGCGAGGCCCGCCAGGAGCGCGTCGTAGCGGGCGGCGGCCTCCCTTCGGGCGGCGTTGGCTTCGGCAAGGCGTGCCAGCTTCGCCCGCAGGACGACCGCCTGCAGGCCGTCCAGCCGGCTGTTGAAGCCGGCCACGTCGTGCCGGTACTTGGCTACCCCGCCGTGGTTGGCCAACGCCCGCACCAGGTCGGCGCTCTCCTGGTCGTCCGTCACCACTGCGCCCGCGTCGCCATACGCGCCCAGGTTCTTGCCGGGGTAGAAGCTGGTGGCCGCGATGCCACCGCTGCCCGGGGAGCGGCCCTGGCGACTGGCACCCTGGCTCTGCGCCGCGTCCTCCACGATCCGCACCCCTGAAGGCAGCCGCGCGGCGAGCTCAGCGGTATCGGCGCACTGACCGTACAAGTGGACCGGTACCACCGCGCGGGTGGCGGGCCCGACCGCGTTCAAGGCAGCCTGGGGGTCCATCAGGAGGCTGTCAGGAAGGCAGTCGACCAGAACGGGGCGCGCCCCGATCCGAGCGGTAGCTCCCGCGGTGGCGATGAAGGTGTTCGCGGGCAGCACCACCTCGTCACCGACGCCGACCCCACTGGCCCGAAGGGCCAGTTCGAGTGCGTCGGTGCCGTTGGCCACTCCGACGCAGTGGGCCACGTTGGAGAACTCGGCGTACTCGCGCTCGAAGGCGCGCACCTCGTCGCCACCTATGAATGCCGTGTTCGCCAGGACACGGTCGAAGCCGGCTCGTAACTCCTCGGCGACTTCCGCGTGCGCCGCCTTGAGGTCGACCAGCGGGATCTGGTTCATACGACTTCGCTCCCCATCCGTGTCTCCGGCCTTCGGCCGGACTCCTTGCCTTCGGCCCGCAACTCCTCAAGAGCCGGGCTCTCCGCCTCACGCAGCCGGCGCGCCGGGCTGCCGGCCCAGACCTCGCCGGGTGGCACGTCAGCCAGGACCGTGCTTCCCATGCCGGTCAGCGACCAGCCCCCAACCGTCGTGTACTCGCGCACCAGGGCGCCCGCACCCACGTAGGCCCCCCGTTCCACCCGCACCCCACCGCCCAGCCTGACCCCCGAGGCGATCGTGGCGAAGTCCTCCACCACGTCGTCGTGCGTGAGTACCGCCTGCGGCATGACGGCGACGTGGCTACCCACCCGCACGGCCGCAGTCAGGACGCAGTGGGCGAGGAGCACCGTGCCGGCGCCCAGGACCGAGGACCGGGACACCGAGGCGGTGGGGTGCACCACCGTCGCGAAACGGTGCTCCGGCAGACCCAGACGCCGCACCAACCGGGCCCGTACGGCGTAGTCGCGCGGGCTGCCCACGCAGACCACCACCCGGGCTTCCGGAAGGTCGCCGACCAGGTCGCTGCCTCCGAGCACCGGCACCCCGTAGACGTCCCGGCCGTGCAGCCGGGGAGCGTCGTCGAGGTGCCCGGCCAGTCGCCACCGTGGAGTGCGGCCGTGGGCCACGTCCTCGGCGTTGGCGTCCCGCACCGCCTGCGCGGTTTCGCGGGCGAACCCACCGGCTCCGACGATCACCAGGTCCCGGAGACCGGCCCCGGTCATCCGCCGGCCTGCTCGCGGAGCACCGCGACCACCCGGTCCTGCTGCAACTGCGTCATCGTGTGGAAGAGCGGCAGGATCAGCGAACGGTGGGTGAGCCGCTCGGTCACCGGAAGTGGCGCCGACCCGTGGCCCGCGTAGGAGGGCTCCAGGTGTGAAGCCATGATTCCGCGTCGGGCGGAGATCCCGGCCTCGGAGAGGACTTCGAGGAGCTCGTCCCGACCGAGCGGGAATTCCTCACCCAACAGGACCCAGTACGACTGGAAGTTGCCCTGGCCATGACCTGGATCCTTCACCGGGGTGAGGCCCGTGACCCCTTCGAGTAACTCCGCGTAGCGGGCAGCCAGGGCGCGTCGTCGGGCGACTATGGCATCCAGTTTGCCGAGTTGGACCAGCCCGACCGCTGCCTGGATGTCGGTCATCCGGTAGTTGTAGCCGACTTCCAGGTACTGCTCGGCGATCGGTTTGTTACTCGCATGCCGCTGCGCCGCCGACACGCTCATCCCGTGTTCGCGCAGCCGCCGCAGCCGCTGCGCCCACTGCGCGTCGTCGGTGGTGATCATGCCACCCTCACCGGTGGTGATCACCTTGCGCGGGTGGAAGGACCAGGCGGCCAGAAGTGCGCCGTGACCCACCGACTTTCCGCCCACGGTGGCGCCTATCCCGCATGCCGCGTCCTCGACCAGCGGGATATCCCAGTCCGCGCAGGCGGCTCTCAGCGCCAGCACGTCCGCGGGCACTCCGCCCTGGTGGACGACGAGCACCGCCCTGGTCCGCGGCGTGCGCACCGCGTCCACGGTGTCCACGGTGAGATTTCCGGTGGACTCCTCGACGTCGGCGAACACGGGCCGGGCCCCGAGGTAGCGCACCGCGTTGGCGGTCGCGATGAAGGACAGGGAGGGGACGATCACCTCGTCGTCAGGACCGAGCCCGAGGGCGATCAGGGCCAGGTGCAGCGCGGTGGTGCAGGAGCTCACCGCGATGCCGTGCTCGGCACCGACCCGCTCGGCGAAGACCCGCTCGAACTCCGCGACCCGTGGCCCCTGGGCCACCCAGCCGGAGAGCACGGCCTCGGCCGCGGCGCGTGCTTCTTCCTCGCCGAGCCAGGGCACCATCACCGGAATGCGGGACGGCGCGGGATCCACCGGGGTGTTCATCGCCCCTCCTGGCTGGCTGTCGAGGTCTGCGTGCCGGCCGCAGCATCCGCGGCACGCTCTGCCCGCCACCAGTCCACCAGGTCACGCAGACCGCTGCGCAGGTCGATCTCGGCGTTGAACCCAAGGAGCTCGGCGGCCCGGGAGGTGTCGGCGAGGCGGCGGGTGACGCCGTTGACGGAGCGGGCCGGACCGTGTTCCGGCACCAGGTCCGCGTCCATCGCTTCGAGGAGGCCGAGGGCGAGGTCGAGCAGGCTCGTCTCGGTCCCACTCGCGACGTTGAAGACCTCGTCGGTCCGGTCGCACTCCGCGGCCAGCAGATTCGCCCGTGCGATGTCCCGGACGTGGACGAAGTCCATGGTCTGGGTGCCGTCTCCCAGGATCAACGGGGGCTCTCCCGCAGCGATCCGTTCCATCCAGCGGATCAGGACCTCGGTGTACAGGCCGTGGATGTCCATCCGGGGCCCGTAGACGTTGAAGTAGCGCAAGGCGACGTAGTCCAGCCCGTACATGGAGTGGAAGCTGCGCAGCATGCCCTCGTTGAAGGCCTTCGCGGCACCGTAGAAGGTGTCGTTGTTGTACGGGTGGTGCCGCTCGGTGGTCGGGAAGGCCTCGGCCAGTCCGTAGACGGAGGCCGAAGAGGAAGCGATGACCTTGCCCACTTCGGAGGCTGCCGCCGCCTCCAGCACGTTGAAGGTGCCGTCGACCATCACCTCATTGGCCAGCCGCGGCTCTTCCGCGCACTGGGTGATCCGGATCGCGGCGAGGTGGAAGACCAGGTCCGCCCCCTGCGTGACCTTGTGGACCGTGGCCGCGTCGCGGATGTCCCCTTCGACGACCTCGACGATCCCGCTCGGCAGGGCGCGGGCCAGGTTCGCCGTCCGCCCTCGTACGAAGTTGTCGAGCACCGTGACCTCACGGGCGCCGTTGTCCACCAGGAGGTCGACCAGGTGCGAGCCTATGGTGCCCGCTCCGCCGGTGACCAGAATCCTCTTGTCTCGTACCGTGCTCAACGCCTTGCCCCCACTGAATAGGTCTTGCTGTTCCGTGTGTTCCGGTGGAACGGAGGTGGTGCCGGTCAACGTCCGGTGCGCAGTCCGACGACCGCGCCGCGGAACTCCAGGCTTCGGGATGCCGCTTCGAGGATGTCCAGGACGCGCAGCCCCGCGCGACCGTCGGTCAGTGGTGGCCGCTGCCTCTTGATGGAGGTGGCGAACTCCTCCACCATGCTGCGCAGTGCTTCCTTCTCGCCGATGGCCGGAGCGACCATGTCACCGGTGCGGTACGAGACGAGCCGGTCACGTCGTTCGTCCACGCCGATGTCGTGCGGGGTGGTCAGCTCCACTCCGCGATCGAAGATCGCGACTCGCTGGGCGGGGTTGAGGTCGTCCCAGACCAGGGTCCGCTTGGAGCCGCCCACCATGGTGGTCCGCACCTTCGTGGGGGAGAGCCAGTTGACGTGCACATGGGCGATGGCCCCGGTGCTGAGCTGGAGCGTCAGATAGGCCACGCAGGACTGGCCTGCCCCTATCGGATCGGCCCCGTGGGCGGCCACGGCCACCGGGTGGACGTGCGAGGGAAGGATGAAGTCGAGGATGGAGAGGTCGTGCGGGGCCAGGTCCCACAGGACGTCGATGTCCTTTTGGACCAGACCCAGGTTGATCCGCACCGAGTCCACGAAGTGGATGTCACCGAGGTCCCCCGAGCGCACCATCTCCCGGATCTTGGCCACCGCCGGTGTGTAGCAGTAGGTGTGGTCGCACATCAGGGTCAGGCCGCGTTCCTCTGCCTCGGTGACCAGACGCAGGCCGTCCTCGTACGTGGCCGCCAGCGGCTTCTCGACGAGTACGTGCTTGCCGGCCCGTAGAGCGGCCAGGGCCACGTCCAGGTGTGTCCCGGCGGGAGTGGCCACGGCGACCGCGTCGACGGCCGGATCGGCGAGGACCGCGGCATAGTCCGAGGTCGCCTGCACCGTCGAGTACCGGCCCAACACCTGCTGGGCCCGGTCCACATTGAGATCACAGAGCCAGCGCAGTCGGAACTGCGGGCTGGACTGGAAATTGCGGACGAGGTTGGGGCCCCAGTAGCCCGCCCCGACAACCGCAACGCCTAACGCTCTGGTCGGGGTCTGCCCCGCGGGTCCAGGCGTGGGGACCGCGTCTTTCGCGGAGCCCTTCGCGATGTCCTTCGCGATGTCCTTCACAGCGTTCCTCTTCCTTCCGCGCACGCCGGCTGGCGTGTCGACAACTCATGGCCGGGGCGCGTGCGATGGAAGGAAGTGCCGTCTACAGCAGGCTGGATGCCTCCGTGACACATGCATGACCTGCTCAACGGTGATGGCCCCCCACAACCGATGCTCTACGTACTCCGCGTGCTTCCGCCCCCCGGCCGCACGGCGCCCTCGCGCCGCTTGGCCGTACACCTGCTGCCCTCTCAACCCCCGGCAGCCGGCCTCAATACCGCCCCACGTGTTCCGGATTGATCCCCGCGCCGACGAGGCGCACCGATCCGGTCGGTGGCGCCCAATCTAGTCCACCGGGCCGACCACCGGGGAGAGTTGAGGGAAACACTCGGGGTCGGCTTGCCAGCGTGCATACTGCCCGGGTGACCAGCATCGTGATACCGGCGCACAACGAGGGTCGGGTCATCGGCCGACTCCTCGACGCACTCCTGTCAGGGCCCCGCCCGTCCGCCGCCGACGAGGTGGACATCGTCGTGGTGTGCAACGGCTGTACCGACGACACGGCGCAGGTGGCCTCAGCACGGGGCCCGAGCGTGCGGGTGGTGGAGATCCCGACCCCCTCCAAACACCTGGCCCTGCGCGCCGGGGACGAGAACGCGCACGGATTCCCGCGGATCTATGTCGATGCCGACGTGGTCCTCGACGCCGGCGGTGTGGGAGCTTTGACCGAGGCACTGGCAGGGCCTGACGCCCCGTTGGCTGCTGCCCCCGGTCGCGAGATCCCACTGACCGCGTGCGCCTGGTCGGTCCGGTCCTACTACCGGGTGTGGCAGCGTCTGCCGGCAGTGCGTGAAGGGTTGTTCGGTCGAGGAGTGATCGCCGTGTCCGAGGCGGGGCACGAGCGGATCGCGGCGCTGCCCCCATTGATGGCCGACGACTTGGCCGCGTCCTTGGCCTTTGGGCCCGGGGAGCGGACGGTCGTCGACGCGGCACGGGTCGTCGTCCAACCGCCGCGCACCTGGTCCGACCTGATCAAGAGGCGGATCCGGGCCGTGACCTCCTCGGCGGAGCTGGAGCACGCGCAGGCGCGCGAGGCGGGTGAGCACCCGTCCACAGTCGCCCGAGCGTCGGTGGGGGGACAGGCGGTGCCGCCACCCTCCGCCCGGACCAGCACGGCGGACCTGCGCGCCCTGTTGCGGGCCGATCCGCGGCTGCTGCCGGGTGTCGTGGTGTTCGTGCTGGCTGCCCTCGTGGCCCGACGCCGGGCCAAGAAAGCCATCCGCACGCAGGACTTCTCCACCTGGTTGCGCGACGAGAGCAGCAGGCAGGGCTGAGGGCCGGCAGCTGGCACCCGCGCCCACCGGACGATCCCCCCGGGACGGGCCCTGGGGGGAGCCCTGCCACCCTGGCCGCCGTTCGGGTGTCCGGGGTCCGTGGGCGGCATGGCCGGCCCCGTTGGCGAGCGGTGGATTCCCGCCATACTCAACGCCGTTGCCCCATACAAGCACTATGGTTTCACTCGCACGTTCGATGCCTGACAACGCCGGCACCTGGAGCTCCTGAAACATGTACCTCGCGGACCGCTCCGCCCCCGCGGAGGCGCAAACCGCACCGGCTCGCAGCCGCGGACGGGCACCGGCGGTCACTTCGGCCGTCCTCGCGCTGGGCACGGTGAGTCTGATCACCGACATCTCCTCCGAGATGGTGACCGCGGTCTTACCCCTCTACCTCGTCGCCGGCCTGGGCCTGAGCCCGTTGGGCTTCGGAGCACTGGACGGGGTCTACAACGGGGTGAGCGCCTTCGTCCAACTGGCCGGCGGACACTTAGCCGACCGGGTGCGCAACCACAAGCTGATCGCCGGAATCGGCTACGGACTGTCGGCGCTGTGCAAGCCCATGCTGATGTTCGCGCACTCCCTGGGGCCGATAGGTGTCGTACTCGCCCTCGAACGCACCGGCAAGGGCCTGCGCACCGCCCCCAGGGACGCACTGATCTCCCTGTCCGCGCCGGTCGAGTCACAGGGTCGGGCCTTCGGCGTCCACCGGGCGATGGACACCACCGGCGCGCTGCTCGGACCGATAGCGGCCTTCTTGATCCTCAGCGTCGCGACCGACGGCTACGACGCGGTATTCGGAGTCAGCGCCTGCGTGGCCGCCCTCGGGGTGCTCGTGCTGGTGCTCTTCGTGCCCGGTCCCGCGCGCGTCAAGAAGGAGAGCCGCCCGCCGACGGGAGCCGCCGGTGAGCGCGCGCCCGATCCGGCCCGGGGGCGGCAGCCGCGGGCGGGTCTGCGCGAGGCGTTGGCGCTGCTTCGCCTACCTCGCCTCCGTGCGCTCGCCGTCTGCGCGGTCCTGCTCGGCCTCACCACCGTGAGCGACGCCTTCGTCTACCTCTTGCTGCAGCGCCGGACCGGCATGAGCGAGCAGTGGTTCCCACTTCTGCCGCTGGGAACCGCTGCCGTGTTCCTCCTGTTGGCCCTGCCCGCCGGAATGCTCGCCGACCGGATCGGGCGCCGCACCGTGTTCCTCACCGGACACGCCCTTTTGCTCGCCGCCTACGGGCTGTTGTTGTGGGCCCCGAACTGGCCGGGCCTGCCCTACCTGGTACTCGTGTTGCACGGCCTGTTCTACGCAGCCACCGACGGGGTGCTGCCGGCGGCCGTTGCCGCCACCGTGCCCGAGCAACTGCGGGCCACCGGACTGGCCCTGGTGGGCACCGGGCAGGCGCTGGCCCGCTTCGGCTGCTCGCTGGCCTTCGGCGGCGCCTGGACCCTGTGGGGACCCGCACCCGCGTTGGCAGCCTCCGCCGTCGGTCTGCTCTGCTGCGCCGTGGTCGCCGGATTCCTGCTGCGGCCGACTGCGCAGCAGTCGCCCCTGCCGGCACCCCGTACCGAAGAATCCTCCCCACGCTCATGAGGAATCCGATGACCCGCTCGCACCGTCTGTTGATCCTGCTCGCCGCGGTGCTACTCCTGGTCGGCTGCGGTACAGCACTGGTCCTGCATGCCGTGGCGCGCGCCGATCGGCCACAACCGGGTGGCCCGTCCCTCGCCAAGGGAAAGGTCACGCTGAGTCAGGAGGGCCGACTGGGATTCCTCAACGGCGCACGTGGGCCACAACACGGCGCGGTCGTCTCGGTCCGGTCTGATGCTCCCGACGCGCAACGCACCGCATCGGACCTGAACTGTCAGCGCTTCTACGCCGCCGCAGGTACCGGGGTTTGTCTACGGTCCCGCCCCGGTGCACTGGCGCAGGACAACCGTGCCCTGATCGTGGACGCCGAGCTGGGTGCCCGGCGCAGTTTTCCGTTGGCGGGCACGCCGAGCCGGGCCCGGGTATCGCCCAGTGGTCGGCTCGTGGCGTGGACGGTGTTCGTGTCCGGCGAGTCCTACGGGTCCGCCTTCTTCTCCACCCGCACCACGATCCTGGATACGGCGGGTTGGCGGCTGGAGAGCGACCTGGAGAAGTTCACCGTCCTCATGGACGACAAGAAGTATCACGCGGCCGACGTCAACTTCTGGGGAGTCACCTTCGCGCAAGACGACGACACCTTCTACGCGACCTTGAGCACCGGAGGTCAAACCCACCTGGTGCGAGGTTCCTTGGCGCGGCGCACCGTGACCACCATGAAGCAGAACGTGGAATGCCCCTCGCTGTCTCCGGACGGCACGCGCATCGCCTACAAGAAGCGGGTGCTGCCTGGCGCCTCGCTCTGGCGTGAGCACGTTCTCGACCTTCGGACCTTGCGGGAGCATCCGCTGGCGGAGAAGCGCAGCGTCGACGACCAGGCCACCTGGCTCGATGGGGACACCCTGGCCTACGCGTTGCCGACACAGGGAACGGTCGGGAGCACCGACCTGTGGACCGTGCCGGCCGATGGCGGGGGAGCACCCCGTCTCTTGACACCGGGCGCCTCCTCGCCGGCTCCGCTGGGCTGACCGCGCGTCCCCGTAGGTCGGGTAGGGCGGGCGCGGCGTGGAGGGCCGTGGATTCCCGGCCGCGCTGAGTCAGCGCGGATCGACGGTCCGGGGGCTGACGCAGGTCACGCCCGGTGCTGTCAGGCGGGCACGCAGTGCGCGATCCGAGGTAGCCACCCGGCAGCCACCCTTGGCGTGCTCGGCTGCCAACTCCACGATCTTGTCATCACCCGACCCGCTCGCTGGTACCACCCGGACTCCGGACACCGAGCCGACCCCCCTGGCGGCGCCCTCGACGACCAGGAGCACCTCCTGAGTCTCGCCCCGCCCGGCGAGGCGGTCCCTGAGTCGCTCGGTGGCGCCACGTCGGTCACGCCACCAGCCGTCCGGTACCGAGCCAACCACGTTCGCCGCGTCAACGATGAGCACAGTCATGCCGAAAAGTATCGATGGCCACGCCGACGGCCACCATGAGCGAGAGGCCATTCATGGACAGCTGTCTATATTTATTGGGCAGGTGTCTGTAATCTTTCCGGAAGTCCAAGACAACCAAGAAGGCGGTGGACCGTGGAGACGGTCGCAACGGTGCTCGTCCTGCTGGTGGCGCTCGTCCAGGCGTACGCCCTGGTGCTGGAGATGTTCCTCTGGCAGCGGGCGCCCGGCCGCGCGTTCTCCGGTTTCGCCCCGGAGCTTGCTCGTACGACCGCTCCGCTGGCCGCGAACCAGGGCCTTTACAACGGATTCCTCTCCGCCGGCCTCATCTGGGGGCTGGTGGCGGGGGACCCCACGGGACAGCAGGTGCAGGTCTTCTTCCTGGTGTGCGTGCTGATCGCCGGCGTCTACGGGGGAGTCACGGCGAACCGGAGGATCTTCCTCGTGCAGGCGCTGCCCGCCGCGCTCGCGCTGGCGGCCGTACTGCTGGCTCGGTGAAGGGGCCTCGGCCGCCGGCGGATGAGCTGGTGGATGACCCGCGGGCCGCTCGGACCCGAGCGCTGCTACGCGCCGCACTGCTCGCCGAATGCACCGGTCGCTCGTTGGACGAGGTGAGCGTTGCGGCTCTGGTGCGCCGGGCCGGAGTCGGCCGCGCCACCTTCTACCTCCACTACCAGGACCTGCGCAGCCTCGCAGTGGATGCCTGTGCGCAGGTGGTCACGGACGCGGTCGAGGCCCTGCACGCGTGGCGTGGCGTTCCGGACCCGTCGTCGGCGCCAGCTGCGCTGGTGCAGTTCTTCGAGGAGGTGGGCGCCCACGCGCAGTTGTACCGGGCTCTGCTCGCCCCGAGCTCCGGCGGTCCGCTCGGCGCACGGCTGCGCCACGAGCTGAGCGAACGCAGCGCCAGCGAGCGGCGACTGGCCGGGGCACCGGAACCCGAACTGGTCGGTGCGGCCGTGGCGGGCGCCTTCACCGGGGTCTTGGCGGACTGGTTGGGCGGGGTGATCCTGGGTGCGCCCGACGAGGTTGCGAACCGTAGCTGGCGACTGCTGTTGGCCATGCACCGTGTGCCATTGGGTTGATCCCGGCCGGATTCTTCGAGACCGCGCCTGATCCGGGCCGCCTGGTGCCATACTTCGCTGCGTAAGCGCGAGAGCTGAGCGGCCCCGGCAACCGGGTCTTCCTCCGCTGGGTGCCGCACGGCGCAGACCTCATGGGCGTTGACCGTAAGGTCCAGTGGGCGTGACCTGGTCGTAAGTGCCGCCCCCGGGCTCCGATTGGGTGGCGCACGGTCTTGGAGGGAAGCGGCCCCGGCCGTGCGCACAGGGCGGATGCTGCGGCCGGAGCCGCCCCTGGACGGGGCTCGGTCAGCGGTGGCCGTGGCGGTAGACCACCAGGCGGCTGACCTCGTAGGACATCTCCGTCACCGTAGGCTCGGGTGCAGGGTGGTAACGCCCGGCGCAGACCGACATGTTGACGATGAGGTAGGCGTGCCAGGAGCGGCCGACGCCGGTACGGTCGGTATAGGCGCGGATTCCGTTGACCCACCAGGTGACCGACCAGGACCCAGACTCGACCCTCAGGTCCACCCATCCGCCCGGGCGGATGGCGGGGTGGCGGTAGTAGCGGTGACCGCCCTTGACGTGGTTGGACAGTTCCAGTAGATCCGGGTTGTCTGGGTGGTACTCGAAGATGTCGATTTCCTGGTCGCCGTCCCGCCAGGTCCAGATCGCGGGCCACGCTCCGAGCTCCCGTGGCAGGCGGACCCGTGCTTCCAGTACGTCTCCGGAGCGCACCATGAAGCCCTCCTCGCTGCCTTCGGTGGTCAGCAGCCCGGCGCTCCAGGTGCCTTCGGGGCGCCGACTGGCCCGAAAGACGCCGGAGCGGCAGTAGGAGGGGTCGGGCACCAGGTGGTCGAGTTTGTTGTCGCCCGGATTGGTGGGTCCTCCGTTGGGATAGGCCCAGGAGTGCCCGGCTACCCATTGGGTGGTTGAGCTGAAGTCGGCGACGAACACGGGGTGGCGGTACCGGTCCGCCACCGCGCTCGGGCCGGTGGGAGGGTCCGCTCCGAGGGTCGGCGCGTCCTGTGGTGCCGGCTGACCCGATTCACGCCCGGTCACTCCCAGGCGCAGGAGAAGGCGTTGGACGATGGTGATGATCTGTGTGCGCATGACGCCCCCAAGGTGCAGGATGAACCAATCGCTCACTTACCCTGGGTGATTGAGTCATAACCCTGTGCACTCGGCGTGTCGTTGGGTGCGATGGTGCACGCCTTTGGCGCCCCTCAGGTCAGGGTGCAGCCGCCGGCCTCGCCGGCTCCGGAGGCCTCGGTGCAGAGGTTTCGCTCCACGTGGGAGAGCAGGCGGGCGAGTTCGGCGCACTCCTCCTCGTCGAGGCCGGCGAGGCTGCGCCGCTCCAGCTGGGTCCAGGCGTCCCGGACCTGGTGCAGGAGTGCGCAACTGCTCTCGGTCGCCTCGACGAGCGAGGCCCGTCGGTCCGAGGGGTCCTGGCGTCGGCGCACGTGCCCTGCCTGCTCCAGGCGCTGGAGCATTTTGGTGACCGTGGACGGGTCCAGTCCCACGCTCTTGATCAACTCCGACTGACGTACGGCGCCGCTGTCCCAGAGGTGTGCCATGAGGAATTCCTGGCCCGGGTAGAGGTCGAGGTCCCGGAGCAACTTGCCGGCCGTGATCCGGTGTAGCCGCGCCACGCGGCTGATGGCGTGGCTGATGGGCCCGTCCAGGACTGACCCCGGGGCTGCGGCGCAGCCCTGTTCTGCGGGGGCGTTATGCGGCGGGTCGCACGGTCCGGGCGGACTCTGGCCCGTTCTCGGGTCCGCGGCTGTGTCCATGGGGGGCTCCTTGCTGGTCCTCGGGGCATGGATTTTACCTTGGTCGGCCAATGAATGCTGTACGCTGCCCTGGAGTCATTGATTGGCCGACCAAGTATTCATGGAGATGACTGTGACCAGTGCATTCGATCCCATCAGCCTCGGCGGCACCGCGCTCAGCAGCCGTATCGCGATGGCGCCCATGACCCGCAGCCGAGTCGGTGTCGACGGAGTGCCCACGTCCTCGACCGTGGAGTACTACCTCCAGCGGGCTTCGGCGGGGCTGATCATCACCGAGGGAATCCAGCCCTCGGTCGTCGGGCAGGGCTATCCCAACACGCCGGGCTTGCACACCTTGGAGCAGATCGCCGGCTGGCGCCGGGTGACGGACGCCGTGCACGGCGCCGGTGGGCGGATCTACGCGCAGGTGATGCACGCCGGCCGAATCGGCCACCCCGCACTCTTCGAAGGAAAGGGCGAGGGCCTCGTGCCGGTCGGAGCCTCCGGGATCGCCGCCGCGGGAGAGTTGTTCACCCCTCACGGCATGCGCGAGATGGGAGTCCCGCGAGAGCTGAGCGATGACGAGATCCACGCCACCATCGAGGACTTCGCCACGGCGGCACGCAACGCGGTGGAAGCCGGCTTCGACGGCGTGGAGTTGCACGGTGCCAACGGCTATCTCATCCATCAGTTCCTGGCACCGGGTACCAACCGACGCACCGACGCGTGGGGCGGATCCGTGGCGAACCGCATCCGCTTCGCCGTCGAGGTGACCAAGGCGGTGGCGGCGGCCATCGGCGCCGAACGCACCGCGCTACGGATCTCCCCCGGGAACCCCTACAACGACATCTCTGAGCCCGACCCGCAGCCCACCTACGAAGCGCTGGTGGCAGCTCTGGCCGGGTTGGAACTCGGCTATCTCCACGTCACCGAGGCGGGCCCGCAGATCCGGGAGATCACCCTCGCCCTGCGCAAGGAGTTCGCGGGCACGCTCGTGCTGAACCCCGCCACCGAAGGGCCCACCGACCACCGGGCCCTGCCCCTGGTCGAGGACGGCATCGCAGACGTCCTCGCCTTCGGCGCCCTCTTCCTGGCCAACCCCGACCTGCCGTCCCGACTGCGCACAGCCGGCCCGTACAACGTCCCCGACCCCGCCACGTTCTTCGGCGGCGACGAGCGCGGCTACACGGACTACCCGGTGCTTACCTGACGGGCATCGGCCGAAGACGGCTCCGGTCCCTGGCCGCCGAGGTGATGCCGAGGGCGCCGACCGGGGGCCAAGGCAGGGGCGGCGGGGTTCGCGACGGGACGCCCGGGATGTGCGTGGGCCTCAGGGGCGATAGCGCAGCGGGTGCTGCTCGGGGACCTCCACCAGCGCGATCTGGACCCCGTCAGGGTCACGGATCCACATCTCGACCAGCCCCCAGGGCTCCTCGCGAGGCTCCCTCAGGACCTCGACGTCCTCCCGCAACAGCGTCTGGTGGGCGGAGCGGACATCGGTGACCTGCATCCACAGCCGCATTCCCGGGCCTGGAGGTGTCCGGGCGACGCCGGACACCTCCAGGAACCCGCCGCCCAGGAAGTAGACCGTCCCGCGGGCGGGACCGCTACCGAACTCGCGGTAGACCGCAAGCCCGAGGACCCCGCCGTAGAAGGCGCGCGAACGCTCCGGATCGGTGGGGGTCAACAACACCCTACTGCCCAGTACGTGCACCATGTCTCAGCACCCTACGCCGAGGGGTTAGAGGCTGCGGCGCATTCGGTGGATCAGGGCCTGCGCGCCCTGCGGCCCACTGCCTCCACCAGCGGGAGCAGTCGGTGGTGGACGCGCTCGCGCAGGGCGACCTCCGTGCGGGTGCGCACGACGCCGGGTAGTTGGATCAGCTGCTGGATCACGTCTTCCAGGTGGGTGTTGTCCCGCGCGGCGACGCGGGTCAACAAGTCTCCGCCACCGGTGATCGAGAAGGCCTCGATGATCTCCGGAACAGAGCTGAGAGCCTCACCCACCTCATCCAGATGACCCTGGGTCACCTCGATGTGCACGAACGCCAGCACCGGATGGCCGAGCGCGGCGGGGGAGAGCACCGGACCGGCGCCGGTGATCACCCCGGTGCGTTCCAGACGGTCAAGCCGGGCCTGGAGGGTGCCGCGGGCGACGCCCAACAGGCGGGCGTACTCGCGCGCACTGGTGCGTGGCTGCTCGATCAGCAGACGCAGGATACGGGTGTCGAGTTCATCGACCGCCATGCCGTCACCACCTGGTCCTGGGTGCTTCCGCAGCGATAACCCCTGATCAGACTCTATCAACGGGTTTGCTTCCGGTCCGCCGGGTGCCGAGACGATCCCACGCGCGCAGCTCGCTCGGGGCTGCACCTGAACACTCCGTGATCGTGCTTCCCCGGCCGCGAGGCTCACGGCAGCGGATGCCGACAGGCTCAGGCGGGTCCGCCGCACCCCGTGGACCGGTCGTCAGTGGGTGATGAAGCCCTGCGGGTTCCTGCCGAGCCAGGACATCAGGGCCGACACGGAGCCGCCGGCGCCGACTGTGTGTGACGCAGGCCACGTGAACCCTACGCGGTGGTGGATCGTGTACCGCACGATGTACGCGCGGAAGAGGGAGAGGGTGAGATGGCCGGACCACTGTGGCCCCGCAGTCGGCGGGGCTCGACTGACGAAGCACTGATCAGGTCGGTGTACGAGGAGCATGGCAACGCCCTGCTCGCCTACGCCACTCGGCTGACCGGCGACCGCTCCGCAGCTGAGGACATCGTCCAGGAGACCCTCATCCGGGCCTGGCGACACTCCGAAGTGCTGGTGAACGGCAAGGGATCGGTGCGCGGTTGGCTGCTGACGGTGACCCGCAACATCGTCACCGACCGCTTCCGGGCAAAGGCCGCTCGCCCGAAGGAAGTCGCCGGTACGGCGGCGAACCCGGCGGTGGAGCTGGACCACGCGGACGCGGTGGTCGACAGCATGGCCGTGCTGGGCGCCCTAGACCAGCTCTCCCCGGAACACCGGGACGTGCTCACCGAGTTGTACTACCGCCAGCTCAGTGTCGCGGAAGCGGCGGACAGCCTCGGCATCCCCGCCGGAACGGTCAAATCGCGGTCGCACTACGCGCTCAAGGCACTGCGCGAGGTGTTCAGGGAAGACAACCGACCGAGCAGGCCGAAGCCGCCCGCCGGATTGCAGGAGGTGGTGGCATGAACCGGCAGGGGCACGAGGAAGAACTGCTCGGAGCTTATGTTCTCGGCGTGCTCGACGCACCGGAAGCCCACCGCGTAGAGGCGCACATGAGCCAGTGCACGAGTTGCCGGGGGGAGGTGGCTGCATTGCGTGAAATGGAGGCCGCACTTGGAGAAGTACCGGCGGAGGCCTTCCTCGACGGTCCGCCGCAGGGTGGCGACCTACTCCTCCAGCGCACCCTCCGGCAGGTGCGCGGGGAACGTACGGCCCAACAGCGTCGACGCGGAGCCCTGATCGCCTTGACCGCCGCCGCCGCGCTGGCGGGGGTGTTCTGGGCGGGTACCCAGGTCAGTACGGGCGACGGGGGCGCCGTCGCCGCGCCACCGGGTGCCTCGACGCCCACCGCACCGCCGGCTGGCACCAAACTGGCGTCCGTGACCGATGCGGGCACGGGAGTGCGGATGACTGTGCGGGTGACTCCTGCGGCGCGCTGGGTACGGGTGCATGCCTCCGTCACCGGGGTTCCGCCGGGGGAACGTTGCCAGTTGGTGGTCGTCTCCCGGGACGGCGACCGCACCGTTGCGGGCAGTTGGGTGGTCGGCAACCAGTCGGGTGGTGAGGGCAAGGGAGCCGTGCTTGACGGCTCCGCCGCCGTGGATCCATCCGATGTGCAGGAGGTCGTGGTCCAGAACGAAGCGGGGCGGACCTTCGTCGCCGTACCCGTGTGAAGCGTCCCCCTGCCCGGTGTGCCCGGGGGCACCGGGCAGGGGGGACGGGGCGCCGCGGCTCTCACCGCGGATTGCAACACGGCTGTGCCCCCCCCGTACGGGACGGGGGGCACAGCCGTCTGCGCTGAGGCGGGCTCGCCTCCGGTGGCTCAGGCCTCGTCGTCAAAGTCGCGCTGTCGGCGCTGCTTTGATTGCACGGCCTAGCGTACCGGCGTGAAGTCCCGTGCCCCGATGAACTCGGGACGTCGTGCGGGCGCTGCAAAAGGCTCTTCCGCCGCGTTCTCCACGCTGTTGAACACGAAGAAGACGTTGCTGCGGGGGTAGGGCGTGATGTTGTCCCCGGACCCGTGCATCGCGTTGCAGTCGAACCAGGTGGCCGAGCCTGCCTCGCCGGTGAACTGCCGGATGCCGCAGGCACTGGCGAACTTCGAGAGCGCCTCGTTGGACGGCGTTCCCGCGTCCTGCATCTGGAGCGAACGCTTGTAGTTGTCCTCAGGCGTCGCGCCGGCGCAGCCGAGGAAGGTCCGGTGCGAGCCAGGCATGATCATGAGACTGCCGTTGGTCGCGTAGTTGGGCGTCAGCGCGATGGACACCGAGACGGTGCGCATGCGGGGCAGGCCGTCCTCGGCGTGCCAGGTCTCGAAGTCGGAGTGCCAGTAGAAGCCGCCGGCCCCGAAGCCGGGCTTGACGTTGATCCTCGACTGGTGGATGTAGACCTCGGAGCCCAGGATCTGCCGGGCCCGTCCCACCACGCGCGGATCGGCGGCCAGTCCCGCGAATACCTCGCTGATCCGATGGACTTCGAAGAGGGACCGCACCTCCTGCGATTTGCGCTCGACGATCGACCGCTCGTCCGCACGGGTCGCCGGGTCGTCGACGAGACGGTCTAGTTCGGCGCGGTAGACCTTGACTTCCTCGGGCGTGATCAGCTGGTCCATCGCAAGGAAGCCGTCGCGTTCGAAGCTCTCCAGCTCGTGCCCCCACAGGGGTCCGGGGGTGCCTGGTGGGGACCAGACCACCGGGTCCTTGCGTCCGGTGAGTACCTCCTCGGGGCCCCGGGTCGGGTACGTGTCCACGGTGCGCGCGGGTGTCGTGGTCATGGTGTTGCCTGCCTCTCCTCTCGTCATCCGTCAGTGCGTCAGGCGTCGTCCGGCTCGGTGAGCAACGGGTACACGCCGTTCTCGTCGTGGTCTTCGCGTCCGGTGACGGGCGGGTTGAACACGCACAGGCAGCGGAAGTCGCTCTTGATCCGCATGGTGTGCCGCTCATGACCGTCGAGCAGGTACATGGTTCCCGGCGTGATGAGATGGGTCTCGCCCGTCTCGTCGTCGGTGAGTTCGGCCTCACCTTCGATGCAGACCACGGCCTCCACATGGTTGGCGTACCACATCGACGTCTCGGTGCCGGCGTAGAGGGTGGTTTCGTGCAGCGAGAAGCCAACGCGCTCCTTCGCCAAGATGATGCGCTTGCTCTCCCACGTGCCCGAAGCAGCCTTCACATGCCGGTCGGTTCCTTCGATGTCCCTGAAGGAGCGGACAATCACGTTGTTCTGCCTTTCGTTCTTCCCTGGTGTGCAGGTGGTTGGTCAGGCGGTCTCGTGGACGGACCGGGTCAGGATGTCCAGGCCCTCGTCGAGCTCCGCGGCGGATACGGTGAGTGCGGGCAGGAGCTTGACGACCTCGTCGTCCGGGCCGGACGTCTCGATCAGGAGGCCGTGCTCGAAGGCGCGCCGACACACAGCGGCTGCCCGTTCGCCGTTCTCGAACTCCAGGCCCCACACGAGACCTCGGCCGCGATAGCTCTTCGCGAGCTTGCCGTCCTTGGAGCACAGCCCGCGCAGGACGCCTTCAACGCGCCCACCCTGTACGAGGGTGCGCTCGCGCAGCACGCCGTCCTGCCAGAAGGTCTCCAACGCGGCCGTCGCCGTCACGAAGGCCGGGTTGTTGCCGCGGAAGGTGCCGTTGTGCTCACCGGGTTCCCAGATGTCGAGCTCCTGCTTGAACAGGCACAGGGACATGGGCAGTCCGTATCCGCTGATGGACTTGGAGACCGTGACGATGTCCGGTGTGATGCCCGCTTCCTCGAAGGAGAAGAAGTCTCCGGTGCGGCCACAACCCATCTGGATGTCGTCGACGATGAGGAGCATGTCGCGGCGTCGGCAGAGTTCCGCCAGCTGGCGCAGCCATTCGGCGCGGGCCACGTTGATGCCGCCCTCGCCCTGAATGGTCTCCACGATCACGGCCGCCGGTTGGTTCAGGCCGGAACCCTGGTCCTCCAGGAGCCGCTCGAACCAGAGGAAGTCCGGGACCTGCCCGCCGAGGTAGTTGTCGAAGGGCATCGGAGTGGTGTGCACCAGCGGAATGCCGGCACCGGCCCGCTTGAAGGCGTTGCCCGTCACGGCCAGAGAGCCCAGCGACATGCCGTGGAAGGCGTTGGTGAAGGAGATGACGGCCTCGCGCCCCTTGGCCTTGCGCGCCAGCTTCAGCGCCGCCTCGACGGCGTTGGTGCCCGTCGGCCCGGGGAACATGACCTTGTACGGCAGGTTGCGCGGGCTGAGGATGGTCGACTGGAAGGTCTCCAGGAAGGTCCGCTTCGCGGTCGTCGACATGTCCAGGCCGTGCGTGATGCCGTCGTTGTCGATGTAGTCGAGCAGCGCCCGTTTCAGGGTCGGATGGTTGTGGCCGTAGTTGAGGGATCCGGCTCCGGCGAAGAAGTCCAGGTATCCGCGCCCGCGTTCGTCGTACAGCCAGCTGCCGCTAGCCCTCTCGAAGACGGTGGGCCAGGCCCTGCAGTAGCTGCGGACTTCCGACTCGACGGTTTCGAAGACGCTCAGGCCCGGCTCGGTGATGGTCATGCATTCTCCAAAGATGTGCGGAGTGAGGCAGCCGGCGCCGCGCCCACATCCGGTGGTGCGATGAGCTGGTGGGGGAGTTCAGAAGGCCAGCGGCGCGATGCGGTGCAGAACTTCGGGGCTGTGCTCGCCGCCCTCGGGGAAGTGGCCGGGCTTGAAGAGCACCTCACGGGTGACCGACGCGCCATGACGATCGGCATAGGAGTGGAACAACCGCTCCGAGGCCTCGTTGCCGGGGGTGATGGTGGTCTCAAGGGACGCCAGGCCAAAACGTTCGGCCACGCGCGCGGACAAACCGTCGAGCAGCGCTCCGGCCACGCCCTGGCCGCGCAAGGACTCGTCCACGGCGACCTGCCAGATCAGCAGGGTGTCGGGGGCCCCGGGGCGAAGGTATCCGGTCACGAAACCGACGGCCTGTCCGCTCATATCGCGGGCGACGACTGAGGTGCCGGCGAAATCACGGCACCACAGGAGGTAGCTGTACGACGAGTTCAGGTCCAGGACTTTTGAGTCCCTCGCGATGCGCCAGAGGGAAGCTCCATCTCCCACGTTAGGGCTGTCGAGGCGCAATTCCCGTGGTAGTTCCAGGAAGTCGCTTCGGCTGCGGGCCAGCTCTGCATGTGCAGTGGTCATGCGGAGGGAAGCTACCCAGTAGAAGAGGAAACCGCATCGCCGCAAGGGGTTTCACGACGAAGATTTCCATGATATTAAGCGAGCCGCTCTGATGCGCCTCGTTTGCTACACGGGCAGGGGTGGTTTGTCCGCTTAAGTGCGCATATTCTACCCCGCCGAGCATCAATGTAACGAGACTGTAACTCCTTTGCCGTGTGCGATTTTTGCCCCATTGATCGTTATTGTTTCGTCGGTCAGAGGGGGGTTTCGGTGCCGGCGGACTGGAAAGACGTAGTGGTTACGGCCCAATATTCACCCGCCAACGGCTCGATTCAAGCCATATGGGAGCAGTGGGGTTCGAGACTCGCCGGTGCTCACTCCAACGTGTGCAGAGCGTCGACGGTCGTGCTGCGCCTCAAATGAATTGGATATCGCCCCCGGGTTGTCGTTGTTCGGTCATCTTCCATGACCGCGGCGGTGCGCAAGAGGTGTGGCGGCTTCTCGGTATGGCAAAGACTCCGCCCGGAGCGGATCAGGCGGCCGACGGCTCAACGGCAGCGCAGCAAGAGCATGGCCGCGTCGTCATGCGGAGGGCCTTCGGCGTGCGCGAGGACATCCGCGCAGAGTGCATCCAGGGCCTGCTGGGGGTCCGTACCGGCCAGCAGGCCGGCACGCTCGACCAGGGGGTAGAAGCTGCCGTCCCGCCCACGAGCCTCGGTGACACCGTCGGTGTAGAACAGCAGTTGGTCACCAGGTCCGAAACGCGTCTGGTAGGGGCGCGGACGGTCGCCCTCCGCGACGAGTCCGAGGGGCAGGGCGTACTCGCTCGGCTCGACGAAGGAAACGTGCCCCCCGGGCCGGATCACCATGGCCGGAGCGTGACCGTAGTTGAGGAAGACCACCCTGCCGTCCTCGGTGATCTCCGCGAGCAGGGCCGTGACGAACTTCTCGTCGCCCTCCGACCCGGCCACGGCTCGACCGACCGCACACTCCAGTCGAGTGCCGAGCCGCAGTAGGTCCCCTTCGGTGTGGGCTGCCTCCCGGAACGCGCCCAGCACCGTGGCCGCCATCTCCACCGCGGCCAGACCCTTGCCCTGCACGTCGCCGATGATGGCGCGGACCCCGTTTGCCGCGGCGACGACTTCGTACAGATCCCCGCCGATGCGCGCCTCGGCGACGGCGGAGGTGTAGGACACCGCGGCCCGCAGGTGTCCGGCCCGGCGCGGGACCGGTCGCAGGAGTACGCGCTGGGCAACCTCCGCGATCGAACGGACACTTGCCAGCTCTGCCTCCCGGTGCTGGCGCATGACGGCCGCGGCCACCCCGGCGGCGGTCACCCCGGCGACGGCGGCCATCGCGGTGTATCCACGCCGCTCGCCCAAGAGCGCGTCATAGACACCGAGCAGCCCGCACAGGGTGAGTGCCAGGGCGCCGACGGCCGCGGTGCGGCGCCAGCCGCCGACCAGTCCGGCGAACGCGGGCCCCAGGGACACCAGCGGGAGCAGGCCCACCTCCGGACCCGCCGCCACATCGGCCCCCGCCACCACTGTCATCACTGCGTAAGGCAAGAAGCGCAGGGCGGGGTTGACCGGCGCCGCCGGCTGATCGCGATCCATCAAGGACCTATCCAGGGGACGCCCCGCTTCAGCGGGGTGGGGAACGGCTTCTGAGCCCTGTTCCGGCCTCGGCGGTGTGCATGGATCCGTGCTGTTCACCTGTACCGCCCCTCTGGCGCGCTGGACCTGCGGCGCCTGTTTGGTGATCGCGTGACTGTGACCGGGAAGGTTCGCCGATTCTCCGGCGGCGTGTACGAATTTGGGTCCCACGTGGTGTGGTGCCCGAAGCGCCGCCCTCCGGTCCTCGGCAGCCGGGTCGCGGAACGCTTGGACGAACTGATCAGACAGGGGGCGGAGGAACGCGACTGGCAGATCATCACCCTTGAGGTGACACCCGACCACGTCCGGTGCTGCCAATGCCTCGTTCGATCGGACGGGAGGAATGTCGGTACGGCACGCAGTTCACAGATGTTGAATGTCATCACCGGCGCCTGCCACGTTGAGACCATGCAGAAGTCCTGTGGACGAAAGACTCCTCGACCCGACCGTTATGTACCCACCCGGCAGGCGGCGTTCTCCCTCCGGTGCTCGAAAGGTGCGTCATGAAAAGGCTGTCCCGTCCCGGTGGCGGGCGCCCCGCTCCGCCGGCGGGTTGGCGCCGTGTGCTGGCGCGGCTGCCGCTCATCGCCTACCGGATCGGGCTCGGCTTCCTCTTCGGGCGGCGCTTGTTGTTGTTGCGCCACACCGGCCGGGTCAGCGGCCGGATCAGGGAGGTCTGTCTTGAGGTGGTGGAGCACGACGAGGCGCAGGGGCGTTGGACGGTGGCCTCCGGCTTCGGCACCCGGTCACAGTGGTACCGCAACCTCCGCCACACGCCCGAGGCGTCGGTGCAGGTGGGGCGTAGCCGCCGCTCGGTGCGTGCTCGTTTTCTACCCGCCACCGAGGGGGCGGACGTGATGGAAAGGTACGCCCGCCGCCACCCGCGTGCAGCGCGCGCCTTGTGCCGATACCTGGCGCTGCCCTGGGACGGCACCGCGCAGGGCTACCGACGAGCCGGCGCCGAGTTGCCCTTCGTGTGCCTCGAAGAGGAGCCGGTGGAGGCACCTGTGGGACCCCCTCCCGCTGTCCCTTGAGCCTCTCCGTCGTCCCCGGCCGGTGCACCATGGCAACCGTGGTGCGTGGCTGCGTTGTCGGAACGCCTCGTGTGCGGTCAGATCAGGACGCTCCCGCGGCGGAACACCGCGACGCGGCGGATGACACCGTCGATCGCGCAGGGATGGCGGGGCGGTCCTCGGGTCTCTTCCGGACATGCCGGAATTCGGCAATGTGCAGTGCGCGATACTGCCGCTGAGGTTGAAAGGGTGGGGTGACAGGGCTACGGAGGCTCCAGCCCGAGTCCGGTTTCGGCTATGACGCCGTCGAGGATCTCGGGTCTCCGTTGGATGCCGCGCAGGCGGTTCTTCACCAGCGGGGTGAGGTCGTCGATCGTGCGGGGTGCGAGGTTGGCCAGGGACTTCTTCAGGTGGGCCCAGACACCTTCGACGGGGTTGAGGTCGGGTGCGTACGGAGGCAGCTTGATGATGGTGAGCCAGTCGCTGTTGCGGTTGCAGAAGTCCCGCAGGGCCTTGGCGTGATGGGTGCTGGCGTTGTCCCACACCACGATCAGCGGGGCACCGCCGAGCTGCCGGTGAGCTGAGGTCAGTAGGTCGGAGAACTCGCGGGCCCGGAAGCCCTTCTTCTCGCCGGTACGGCCCCGGTATGTCTGGGTCCGGTAGATCAGTCTGGTCTCGCGGCCCGGTCTGACGCAGACCATCCCGGCCATCAGGACCCGGCCCGAGCCTTTCCCGGTCACCTTGATCAGGGGAGTCCGCCCGCGCGGCGACCAGGTCCGCCCCTTGCCGGACTTCAGGTCCTGGCCGGCCTCGTCCTCGAAGACTATCCACGCGCCCAGGAGCTGGGCCGTCCTCTTACCCGTGACCACTGCTCCGTCCGCCACCGCTCTACGGCCTGCTCGTCGCGTTCGACGGCCCGGTGGGTGGGGACCTGCGGTGACCAGCCCAGCCGGTGCAGCAGATACGACACCCCACGCGGGGTGTACCGGTAGCCGAACAGGCGATGGATCAGCTCCGCGACCCTGGCCAGGGTCCACCGCTGGTCCTCGCACCAGCCACGCGCGGCCGGTCCGGCCTCCAACTCGGCCTGCAGGCACTCGGTCTGGTCATCGTTGAGCTGACAGGGAAAGCCACCAGGCCCCTTCGAGGCCAGGGCTGATCTGCCGCCGTCCCGCCAGGCCGCGTGCCAGGCGTAGGCCGACTTCCGTGACACCCGTAACCTGCGGGCCACCTCCGGCGGACGCACCCCTTGCTCGAACATCTCCGCGGCCCCGAAGCGCACCGCCTCACGCTTCGCCCGCCCCGCAGCGGTCAGGCCGCCGCCATCCGCGTACCTCATGACGAGGATGTAGCACCGCCAACGCCCCCTGTCACCCCACCCTTTCAACCTCAGCGTCAAGAACCCGTCAGGGTCTCATAAGGAATGTGTAAAGTAACCGCTGGTGTGCCGGGAAGTCTGGTCGGCGATCAGATGACAACTCTCTTCGCGGATCGGGGAAATCTGCCATGGTTCTCGTTGCTGTTTTCGGTGTGGCGCTGCTGATCGCAGTGCTGCTCTCCGGGCTCGCCGCCCGGACCGTGCTCTCGACCTCGCTCTTGTTCCTGCTGGGCGGAGCCCTCGTCAGCGACGGATTCCTCGGGCTGATCCACATCACGCCCGACAGTGAAATCGTCGCCGTCACCGCCGACCTGGCGCTCTTCGCCGTACTGTTCACCGATGGCATGCACGTCTCCTTCCCCAAGCTGAGGGAGAACTGGAAGAACCCGGCCCGCGCGCTGGGCCTGGGCATGCCCTTGGCCATGGCCGGCATGGCGCTGATCACCCACTACCTGGTGGGACTGGACTGGACGACATCCTTCCTGGTGGGTGCGGTACTCGCGCCCACTGACCCCGTGTTCGCCTCCGCCATCGTGGGCCGCAAGGAAGTGCCGGCCAAGCTCCGCCAACTCCTCAACGTCGAGTCCGGCATCAACGACGGTCTGGCGCTTCCCATCGTGCTGCTCCTGATCGCCGCGGCAGGACCCACCTCCGGCCATGCCGAAGCATCAGTAGCCACCATCGGACTGGAACTGGGCCTGGGGCTCGTCTTCGGTGTGGCGCTTCCGTTGGCGGTGGCCGCACTGGTGCGGTTGCGCCTGCTCGGGGCCGAGCCCAAACTGCAGCCCCTGCTGCCGCTCGCCACCGGCATCATCCTGTACGGGCTGTGCCACCTGACCCACGCCAACCCCTACCTCGCGGCCTTCTCCGCCGGCGCGGTCCTCGCCACTGTCTCGCCCGAGCCGAAGGCGGTCTTCGAGCCGCTCGGGGAAGCCCTGGCGGAGCTGGCCAAGTTCGCGGCGCTGTTGGTCTTCGGCGCGTTGCTGACTCCGCAACTGTTCGGCGACCTGTCGTTCGGCGGCTACGTGGCCGTGGTCCTGGCCATCGTGCTCATCCGCCCCGCGTCCTTGCTGCTGTCTCTCGTGGGCACCGGGATCGAGCGTCGGGAGAAGCTGGTGGCCGCCTGGTTCGGGCCCAAGGGCTTCGCCTCCGTGGTCTACGGGCTGCTGGTCCTGCAGGCCGGCATCCCGCAGGGTGAGGCGGCGTACACCCTGATCGCCGTGTGCATCGCCTTCTCCATCATCGCCCACAGCAGCACCGACGTGCCGATCGCCCGGCTCTTCCACGTGGATGACCTCGCCGGTATCCCAGGCGGCGAGGACGGGGCGAAGCGAGAGCCCGTGCCGGCCCAGCACGGTCCTGCCGAGCAGCGCGCCACCCGGGTCTGAGCCCGCGGCGCAGGCCGCCGGGCCACCGGCGGTCAAACGACCGCACCCGCACTTTCCTGCCGGAGTCCGGCAGGAAAGTGCGGGTGCGGGTCGATCCGGGCTACCCGAAGCTGATCAGCTCTTGGGGATCCAGGCCTTCCAGGTCGACTCGTTCTCCTTGACCCACTTCTCGGCGGCCTTCTCCGACGTCATCTTGTCACCGGCCACGTACTTGGCGACCAGGTTCTGCTGCTCGGTGGACCACGAGAAGTTCTTCAGGAACTTCGCCGCGTCGCTGCCCTCCTCGGCGAACTTGGCGTTCATCCACTTCTTCAGCGGAACGTCCGGGTAGGCACAGGCAACGGCCTTCTTGTCCGCGTCACAGCCCTCGGTGTACTCGGGCAGCTTCACCTCGACGAGGTCCATGGTCGCGTTCATCCACTGGGGGGTCCACCAGTAGGTGAGGAAGGGCTTCTTGTTCTTGTACAACTGCTCCAGCTGAGCCAGGTGGGTCGCCTCGGCGCCCGCCTCGATCGGCTTGTAGTTGAGGCCCAGGTTGCTGATCAGGGCGTTGTCATACGAGACGTACGACGGGTCACCCTTGATGAACTGGCCCTTGTCGCCGCTCTCCGGGGTCTTGAACAGGTCCGCGTGCTTGTTGAGGTTCTTGTAGTCGGTGACGTCGGGGTTGGCGTCCACGACGTACTTGGGGACGAACCAGCCGATGTGACCAGTGACGCCGAGCCCGCCGGCGGAGACGACGGACTTGTTGCCCTCTACGTACCGCTTCTCCTCCTGGGGGTGGCCCCAGTCTTCCAGGATCGCGTCGATCTTGCCCTGGCTCATCGCGTCCCAAGCCGGGGTCTCGTCCATCTGCTTGGTCTTGACCGTGTAGCCGAGCTCGTGCTCCAGCAGGTAGGCGGCGACCGCGGTGTTGACCTCGGCGCCCACCCAGGAGGGGGTGTGGAGGTTGACGACCTTGTCGCTGCCGCCACCGGTCTCCGCGGCGCTGCAGGCGTTGACGCCGAGCAGGGCGAGGACACCGGCCGCGGCAGCGCCGGTTCTGGTGATCCGGGTCCGGGTGCGCGTGTTCATTGCCATGATGTGATGCCTTCCTTGCAGGGGAGGTGAGTTGAAGTGGACGGGCTGGGCGGCCCGCCTCACCGTTTGGGGGAAGCCGACTTCATGGCCGGCTGGGTGAGCTTGTCGAGGAGCAGACCGAGGCAGACGATGCCGGCGCCCGCGACCAGACCGGTGCCGAGTTCGCTGGCCGTCAGGCCCTTGACCACGTCGAAGCCGAGCGCTCCGCCACCGACCAGGCCGCCGATGACGACCACCGCCAGGACCAACACCACGCCCTGGTTCGCGGCGACCAACAGGGCCGGCCGGGCCAGCGGCCACTGCACCTGGCGGATCTGCTGCCAGGTGGTCGCGCCCAGGGACCGGGAGGCCTCCATCGTGGCCGGGCTGACCTGCTGTAGCCCCTGTGTGGTGATGCGCACCACCGCGGGCAGCGCGTAGACGGCGGCTGCGGTGATGGCAGCCACCCGGCCCGCGTTGAACAACTGGACCACGGGGATCAGGTAGATGAACTGCGGGAGGGTCTGCATGCCGTCGAACACCGGCCGCAGCAAGCGCTCGGCCCAACCGACCCGGGCCGTCAGGATGCCGAGTGTGAATCCCAGCAGCAGGGTGAGGGCCACGGCCACGAGCACCTGGGAAAGGGTGTACATGGACTTGCTCCAAATGCCCAGCACCCCGATGCAGGACAATGCGAGCACCGCGGTCACGGACGCCCGCCAGGTGCCCACCAGCCAGGCGATGGCCCCGGCCAACAGCAGCACCGACCACCACGGGAGCGCCTGGAGCCCGTCGTTGAGCGGGTTGAGCACCCAGGTGGTGAAGGCGCCAGCCCAGGCATCGGTACCGCCCAGGACCGGGACGTCCTGGTAGAAGGTGCCGACCACCCAGTTCATGAAGGTGTTCAGCGGGGCGGTGAAGTCCACGCTCAGGCCCTCGGGCCAGCCGCGACTGAGGAACTGACCCAGGGCGACCGTCGCTGCGGCCACCGCGACCGCGATGCCCGCGGTCCGGCGGCTCGGAGCAGCACCGGTGCGGGCGCCGGCCGCAGCGGTCGTTCGGTCCAGCCAGACGGCGATCAGCACGATCGCCAGACCCGCGGTGAGGCCCTGGCCGAAGTCCCGGGTCTTCAATGCCTGGTAGATGCTCTCGCCCAGACCCCCGGCGCCCACCACCGAGGCGATCACCACCATCGAGAGCGCCATCATGATGGTCTGGTTGAGCCCGAGGAGCATCTGGGCGCGGGCCAGCGGCAGCCGGGCCGTGCGAAGACGCTGCCAGCGGGTCGAGCCGAGTGACCGTGAGGCCTCCAGGACCGAGGCGTTGGCCTCCCGCAGACCCAACGAGGTCATGCGCACCATCGGCGGGGCCGCATAGATCACCGTGGTGATCAGGGCCGACGGGGTACCGATGCCGAAGATCAGGACCAGTGGCAACAGATAGGCGAAAGAAGGCAGCACCTGCATGGTGTCCAGCACCGGCCGCAAAACCTTCTGCATGGTGTCGGACAGCCCGGCGGCCAGTCCGAGCAGCACACCCAAAGCGGTGGCGACGGCGACGGCGACCACCATCAGGGCGAGGGTCTCGGTCGCGGGTTCCCACAGACCGAGCAGCCCGCAGCCGGCGAGCGCGCCGAGCGCGATCGCCGCAGGTCGCGTCCCCTTGCGTCCGGCGCCGGCCACGTACCAGGCCAGCGCGGCAGCGCTGCCGAGCACACCGATCCAGCCGACGGAGGTCAGCAGTTCGTGTACGGAGTCCACGGCGTCCGTGGACAGGTTCGACAGGTGCAGCAGGAAGTACAGGAACACCGGATGGGTGTCGCGGTTGTCGACCACCCAGTCGGCGAAGGAATCGAGCGTGGGCACGAGGTCGACGCCCAGACCTTGGGGCCAACCGCCGTCCCACAGCAGGGCACTGGTGGGAACGATCACGGCGAGCACCAACAGCACCGACCGGACGGAATAGAGCCCGGGCGGCAGCTGCCACCGCGACGCCGGTGCGCTCGGCCGGGCCTTCGACCCACCGCCTTGGACCGGTCGGGCCGGTGTGGTGGTACTCATGCCGTCACCACATCGCCGGTGGCGGGCGTGGGGTCGACCCCGGCCACCACGGCCAGCAGCCGCTGGTGGTCGACGACGCCGAGCAGTTCCCCATCCGCCATCACACGGGCCGCAACGCCGTCTCGGACGACGGCCGCGATGCCTTCGGCGACGGTCGCCCCGGGGGCGAGGACCGTGCCCGAGTCCGACTCACCGTCCGATGCGGGGCGCATCGCGCTGGACACCGTGACCACCTGCTCGCGCGGCACGTCCCGCACGAAGTCGCGGACGTAGTCGTCGGCGGGGCGGGTGACGATCTCCTCGGGTGTGCCGAGCTGTACCACGGCGCCGTCCCGCATCAGGGCGATCCGGTCCCCGAGCTTCAGCGCCTCAGACAGGTCGTGGGTGATGAAGACCATCGTGCGGCCCTCCTCGCGGTGCAGGCGGACGACTTCCTCCTGCATGTCGCGGCGGATCAGCGGGTCCAGCGCGCTGAACGGCTCGTCGAAGAGGAGCACCTCGGGGTCGGTGGCCAGGGCCCGGGCGAGGCCCACGCGCTGCTGCTGTCCGCCGGAGAGCTGGTCGGGGCGACGGTCCTCCAAGCCGGTCAGGCCTACCTTCGCGATGACCTCCATGGCACGGGCTCGCCGTTCGGCCTTGCCCACGCCCTGGATCTCCAACCCATAGCCAACGTTGTCCACGACGGAGCGGTGCGGCAAGAGGCCGAAGTGCTGGAAGACCATGGCGGCCCGGTGCCGGCGCAGTTCACGCAGCCGGTTCTTGTCCATCGCCAGCACGTCCTCGCCGTCGATGGCGAGCGAGCCGCTGGTCGGCTCGATGAGCCGGGTCAGGCAGCGTACGAGGGTGGACTTGCCGGAGCCGGACAGCCCCATGACCACGAAGACCTCGCCCTTGCGGACGTCGAAGGAGACATCGCGCACGGCAGCGGTGCAGCCGGATTGCCGGCGGATCTCCTCGGCCGACAGCGCGGCGTACCGCGTGTCGGCCGGGACGCGCTCGGCCTTGGGGCCGAACACCTTCCACAGATTACGGACGGAGAAGACCGGTTCGTTGGTATCCATCAGGCATCACCTCCCGGTGTGGTGGCCGCGACAAGGATGTCGGCGCACTTCTCTCCCACCATCAGAACGCCGATCATCGGGTTGACCGCGGGGATGGTCGGAAAGACGGAGGCATCGGCGATGCGGATTCCGTCGAGACCACGGATCGTCAGATCGGGGTTGACTACAGCGAGTTCGTCGTCCGAGGAGCCGATCCGGCAGGTGCCGGCCGGGTGGTAGACGGTGTGCGCCACCTTGCGGGCGTACTCGCTGATGTCCTCGTCGCTGGTCACGTCGGGTCCGGGGCAGACCTCGCGGCCCAACCACTTCGCCAGCGGCTCCGCCTTCGCGATCTCGCGGGCGATCTTGATGCCGTCGACGAGAGTACGGCCGTCGTAGTCCTCTTCGTCGGTGAAGTAGCGGAAGTCCAGCGCGGGCTTGACCTCCGGGTCCGCACTGGTGAGGTACAGCCGGCCGCGGCTGCGCGGCTTGGGGATGTTGGGCGTCATCGAAACGCCGTGGGCGGGCCGCTCGTATCCCAACCGCTCCGGGTTGTCGGTGAACGGCACCTGGTAGAAGTGGAACATCAGGTCGGGGCCCGGCGACTGCGGGTCGCGACGCACGAACAGACCCGCGTCGCTGTCCATCGCGGAGTTCTCGGGGATCGGCCCGTCGGTCTCCCAGACGATGACCGACTCGGGGTGGTCCAGGAGGTTCTCGCCGACGCCCGGCAGGTCGTGACGGACCTCGATGCCCAGGTCAGACAGGTCCTTGCGCGGGCCGATCCCGGAGTGCATCAGCAGGCGGGGGGTGTCCACCGCACCGGCGCAGACGACCACTTCCCGGGCGGCGCTGATCAGGACCTCTTCGCCGGCCTTGGTGCGTACCTGGACGCCGGTCGCCCGCTTCCCCTCGAACTCCAGTCGGTAGGCCCAGGTTTCCAGCAGCAGGTGCAGGTTGGGTCGGTCGAGGTAGGGGTGCAGGTAGGCAACCGAGGCGGAGGACCGCTTGTTGTCCTCCGGGTGGTAGGCCAGGTCGAAGAACCCCGCGCCCTCGTGGAAGGGTTTGGCGTTGAAGCCTTCCACCACGGGCACGTCCAAGGCGCTGTGCGCTGCGTCGACGAAGTCGCGCGCGATCGCGTTCCGGTCCTTGTCGGCAACCGGGACGATGTTGTTCAGCAGCCGCGCGAAGTACGGGTCCATGGCGGCGGCGTCCCAGCCTTCGGCGCCGTGGGCTGCCCACTCATCCCAGTCCGAGGGCAGGGGCTTGAAGGCGATCAGGGTGTTGTGCGAGGAGCAGCCACCGAGGACCTTGGCCCGGCTGTGCCGGATGTGCGAGTTGCCGCGGGGCTGTTCGGTGGTGGGGTAGTCGTAGTCGAGCTCCCCACCGAGGAGCCCCATCCAACGGCGCAAGGTGAGCACGTCGGGACGGTCGACGTCGGAGGGGCCGCCCTCGATCACGGCGACGGTGACGTCCGGGTTCTCGGTGAGTCGCGAGGCGATGACCGATCCTGCGGTGCCGCCGCCCACGATGACGTAGTCGTACTGAGGCATGGTCTGTTTCTCCAGGTGGTGCGGTCTGCTTCGGGGGCCGGTTCGCGGACTGTCCGCGAATCCGGCTGACGGACCGACCGGCGCACCGCGGGGGAGGCGCCGGTCGGGCCCATCGGTCACCCGGAGAACCACCGCACGGGTGCGGGTGCCAGGTTCTGGTAAATGTGCTTGCTCTCGCGGTATTCGGCGAGGCCTGCCGGCCCGAGCTCGCGGCCGATGCCCGACTTCCCGAACCCGCCCCATTCGGCCTGCGGCAGGTAGGGGTGGAAGTCGTTGATCCAAACGGTGCCGTGCCGCATCAGTCCCGCGACTCGGCGTGCCCGACCGGCGTCAGCCGTCCATACGGCTCCGGCGAGCCCGAACTCGGTGTCATTGGCGAGGAGTACGGCCTCCTCCTCGGTGCGGAAAGTCTCCACCGTCAGGACGGGGCCGAACACTTCTTCTCGAACCACGCGCATCCGACGGTGACAGCGGTCGAGCACGGTCGGCTCGTAGAAGTAGCCTGTGGCCGGTCGGCTTTCGCTGGGTACGGGCCGGGCGCCGCCGCTGCGCAGGACCGCGCCCTCGGCCAGCGCGGAAGCGACGTACTCCTCGGTGCGCTGCAACTGCTGCAGGGAGACCAGCGGGCCGCACTCGACCCCGTCCTGGGTGCCACGGCCCAGGCGGATACGCCCGGCCCGGCGGCTCAGCTCGGCCACGAAGCGCTCCCGGACCGATTCCTCGATGATGAGCCGGCCTCCGGCGGAGCACACCTGCCCGCTGTGGATGAAGGCCGCGTTGAGTGCCTGGTCCACTGCGGTGTCGAAGCCCTCCGGCGTCGCGCACGCATCGGCGAACACGACGTTCGGGTTCTTGCCGCCGAGCTCCAGGGCCGTCTTCTTTACCCCGGCCGCGGCGGCCTGGGCCACCTTGGTGCCACTGGTGAGTCCGCCGGTGAAGGAGACCAGGTCCACGTCCGGGTGCTCGGCCAGGCGTGCCCCGACGGTGTGGCCGGGACCGGTCACGATGTTGGCGACTCCGGTCGGCAGCCCCGCCTCGGTGAGCAGCCCGATGAGTGCCACCGTCGTGAGCGGCGTGAGCTCGCTCGGCTTGATGACGAAGGTGTTGCCGGCCGCGAGGGCGGGAGCGATCTTCCAGCTGGCCTGGAGCAGGGGGTAGTTCCACGGAGTGATCAGCGCGCAGACACCGACCGGCTCGTGAACGACCACGCTGTGGACGGTGTCCGTCCCGGCGTCGACGACGCGCCCTGCGCCTTCTCCGATGACCAGATCGGCGAAGTAGCGGAAGGCGTCGGCGACGCAGTCGACGTCGATGCGCCCCTCGGAGACCGTCTTACCGGCGTCCCGGCTCTCCAGCAGGCCCAGCTCCTCGCGATCACGGATCAGCAGATCGGCGACCCGTCGAAGCAGCGCCGCCCGTTCGGCGACCGGGGTGCGCGGCCAGGCGCCGGAGTCGAAGGCCGAGCGAGCCGAGGCCACGGCGGCGTCGGCGTCCTCGACGCCGCCTTCGGAGACCGCCGTGAAGGGCTGGCCGTCCGCCGGGTCGAGGACGTCGCGCACCTCTCCGGTCAGGGCGCTTCGCCACGTTCCGTCTGTATAGATCGTTCTTTGCATGGACAAGAGCTAATAGCCTTCTGTTTCCGATTCGTTAGCACCGGTCCCCCGGCGGCCCGGGGCACATGCCCTCGGTCGGGGAAAGCATGCGCTCCAGGCTTCGCAAAGTGGCATGTGTCACTTTTAGATCTCGTGTAATGGGTGAAGGCCTGATCGGAACGCCCGAAAAGCAGAGCTTAAGGGTGTCTATTTAGCTCTATGTCCAGAAAGTCCCAATTTCTATGAGGTGGGTAGTTCAGTGCACCGCCCCCAGGAAGGTCCGGGTCCGCTCGTGCTCGGGGTCATCGAACATCTGTTCAGGGGTTCCTGACTCCAGGATGCGACCTCGATCGAACATGAGGACCCGGTCGGATACGTCCTTGGCGAATCCCATCTCATGCGTCACGCAGAGCATGGTGATGTCGGTGGTGCGGGCCACGTCGCGGAGCACGTCGAGTACGCCCGCGACGAGCTCGGGGTCGAGTGCGGACGTCACCTCGTCGAGCAGGAGGATGTCCGGGCGCATCGCGAGGGCACGGGCGATCGCCACCCGCTGCTGCTGCCCTCCGGACAACTGTGTCGGATGCGCGTCGTGCTTGTCCTGCAGCCCCACCAGGTCCAACAGGGCACGTCCGCGCTCGGCCGCCTCGTCCCGGCTCAGGCCCAACACGTGGACCGGTGCCTCCATCACGTTCGCCAGCACCTTCATGTGTGGGAACAGGTTGAACTGCTGGAAGACCATGCCGATCCTGCGGCGCGGCCCTGCCAGGTACCTTTCGTCGGCCGGCACCAGGTTGCCGTCGCGTCTGGTCGACGGCATGTGGGAGAACGGCCGCCCGTCCACGTGGATGGTTCCTTCGGTGACCCGCTCCAAGGTCATGAGCAGACGAAGGATGGTGGTCTTTCCGGAGCCGCTTGGTCCGATCAGCGTGACCCGCTCACCACGGCCCACCCGCAGGTCGAGCTGGTCGAGCACGGTGTGGTCGCCGAAGCGTTTGACCACGCCCTCGAAGCGGATCATGTCCCCGCGCGAGGGCTCCATCTCACTGGGCAAGGCGCTTCTCCACTCTTCTCATCAGGACGGACGTCGGATAGCTCGCCACCAGGAAGATCGCGGCGGCCAAGGTGAAGGCCTCCAGGTAGGCGAAGCGGACACTGCCGAACTCGTTGGCCTGGTGCACCATTTCCTGAACGGCGATCACCGAGAGGAACGGCGTCTCCTTGAACATGGAAATGACGTAGTTCCCCAGCGCGGGCAGGACCTTGCGTACCGCTTGGGGGAGCACCACGGCGCGCCAGACCCGCGAGCGGGGCAACGAGAGTGCCGTGCAGGCCTCCCACTGTCCCTTGGGGACCGCGTCGATCCCGGCGCGGTAGACCTCACAGGTGTACGTGGCGTAGTGAACGCCCAGAACCGTGATGCCAAGGGTCAGGGCGTCCACGCCCGGTACCAGCACCCAGGCGGCGAACAACTGGATCATCACCGGTGTGGACCGGATGAACTCCACGAGTCCGCGTAGCGGCATCGTGACCCAACGGGTGGGTGTGCGCAGCGCGATGGCGATCGCCAGCCCCAACACCATGGCGACCGCCGAGCCGACCACAGTGGCCAGCAGGGTCACACCGAAGCCGCGCAGGATCAGCGGCAGGCCCTCGCGGGCGGTCTCCCACGACCACATCAGGCACCACCTGCCCGTTGCCCGAGCCGGGCCTTGGCCGCCGACTCAAGGGCGTTCATCCCGAAGGTCAAGGTGGCTGCCAGGCCGAAGTAGATCAACAACAGGGTCAGATAGGCGGCGGCGGTGTTTCCGGTACTCGACCTCAACTGGTCCAACTGGAAGGTCAGGTCGGAGATGGTGATCAAGGAGAGCAGCGGAGTCGCCTTGAGGAGCTGGATGAGGAGGTTGTTGAACGGCGGGATCATCTGCACCCACGCCTGTGGCAGGATCACCCGGCGCATCCGCAGCCAACGCCCCATGCCGAGGGCGACGGTGGCCTCCCACTGGGCTCGGGGAACGGCAGCCAGCGCGCCACGCACCACTTCGGAGCCGTAGGCGCCGTAGTTCAGTCCGAACGCCACCACGGCGCAGGCCATCGGCTCCAGGCGGAATCCGAGTACGGGAAGTGCGAAGAACAGCCAGAACAGTTGAACGTAGAGCGAGGTGCCACGGAAGAACTCGACCGTGACACGGCAGGCGCCGCGAACCAACAAGCGAGGGGAGCGCGCCATGAAGCCGAAGACGAAGGCGAGTACGAGGGCCAGAGCGGCGCTGAGCACGGTCGCTTGGAGCGTGACCCACACGCCTTGTCCCACACTGGGCAGGGAGCGGGTGAACTCGGCGAGGAAGTCAGTCATGCGACGCCCTCGTCATGACCCGCACAGATCAGCCGTCCGCAGCGTCGAGGGTGGGATCTCCCGGCTGGTGAAGCCGTACTTGCCGATGAGCGAGACGTAGCGGTCCGGATCACCGGTGATCTTCGCGAGTTCGGTGTTGAAGGCGTCGCGCAGTGCGGTGGCGTTCGGTCGGAAGACTGCGCCGCCGGGGCTGTACTGCTTCTTGCCGTCGAGCTCGGGCAGGAAGGGGTCCAGCACCTCGACGGCCGCACCCTTGTTGGACTGGGCGAGCCAGCGCAGCGAGATGCCGGTGAGCGCAAAGGCCTCGATCCGGCCGGCCACCAGTGCGTCGAGCCCGTCCTGCTGCTTCGCCAGCGACTTGATCTTCGATGCCGAGACTCCGGCTCCCTTCGCGTAGCCGCTTTCCACCGCGGCCGTCAGCACTCCGACCGTCACGCCCTTGTCCGCGCAGGATTTCAGGTCGCTGAGACCCTTGGGGTTCTTGCTGCGCACCATCAGTGCCGTCGGGGAGACGAACTCCGGCTCAGAGAAGATCACTTTGGCGCAGCGTTCCGGTGTGATCGCCATGCCGGCACTCACCACGTCGAAGCGGTCCGCGAGCAAGCCGGGAATCAGGGCGCCGAAGTCCGTCAGGGTGGGCCGTAGTTCGGCCACGCCGAGTTGGGAGAAGATCTCCTTGTGCAGGGTGGGAGCCTGGCCCGCCAGTTGGTTGCCGTCCTTGAAACCGTACGGAGCTTCACCGGCGAAGCCCACCCTGACGAATCCCTGCTTGCGCAACTTCCCCAGCAGGTCGGCGTCCGCCTGCGGGCCACCTGTCCCGCTCTCGGTGCGGCTACAGCCGGTCATCAGCGCCGGAGCCAGGGCAAGGCCTCCCAGGAGCGTCGTGCCGGAGAGGAAACCTCTGCGGGACAGGGTCGTGCGCTCGGACATCTCGATCCCCTCGGTGAGTGGTGCCCCGTGGTCGAGGGGCCCGTTGGTGTCGGCGCGTACCCGGCGGTTCATCCCGCATGCTGGGGGACGCCAATCCTGAGTGATAGATCCCCCTTTGGGCGTGTCGCGTCGTCTATCAGCTTTCAGCATGTGTGGTCGTACTCGTCCCATCGGTCGACTGCGCAGCCCGGACAGCTGGCGGTGATCCGAGGAAGGTGTCCACCCTTGTGGCACGGCACATCTGACGCGGCGTGTTGATCCACCGGGTACCGAGGGACAGTCCTCACACGCGTCCGTGCCGCTCGATGTCCTCGTGGAACTCGGTGAGTGCCTGGTCGGTGAGTGTGGGGCGGGTGTCGGCCACGGCCTTGAGATAGTCCCCGGTGCTGGCCGGCTCGCCCGCCCGATCCACGACTTCCCGTTCGAACGCCGTGTGAGCGCCTTTGCGGGCGGCGAATTCGATATCCGCCGGGGTGAACATCTCGCTGGCCGCCACCAGGCGTTGGAGATCGACCCGGCCAGCGGCCGAACCCAGGTAACGCTGCCAGATCGCGGCTCGGGCAGCTGGGTCCGGAGGGCCGACGGGAATCACGTAGTCGAAACGTCCGGGGCGCAGGAAAGCCAGATCCAGGGATCTGACGGAATTGGTGGCACAGATCAACAGTCGGTCGTCATGGTCACGGAATCCTGGAATAAGTTTGAGGAGTTCATTGGTGACGCCGTGGCCGGGGTCGATGGCCAGACCTGACCTGGCCCCGGCGATCTCCTCGACCTCGTCGATGAACAACAGAACGGACTGCAGTTCGGCCAGATCCGCAAAGGTGTCCCGAAGCGAGGTGGCCAAGCCACCCGAGGAGCCCGCGGCGAGGCGGGAAGGGAAGATCTCCACGAAGGGCCATTCCAGCCGGGAGGCCACGGCTTTGGCGAAGCTCGTCTTCCCGGTACCCGGTGGGCCGAAGAGGATGACGGCTTTCGGCGGGGTCACTCCGTACTGTTCGGCGAGGGAACGCTCGACCAGGGGAAGCACGATCCGCCGTTCGATCGACGCCTTCTCGCGTTCCATCCCCGCCAGGGCGTCCCACAGTCCCGGCGCGAGCACCCTGCCGCCGAGTTCGGCGAGCAGGCCGGCGTCACTCGCACCGAGGTGCTCGACCTTCTCGTAGAACACCAGGCCGTCGCGGGAACGGTAGCCGCAGTTGTCCAGAGCCGCGGTCCCGGTTGCCCCCGGCGCCAGCAGGGCGCTGATGCGGCGCACCCCACGCACGCGCAGGCGCCGTTCGAGTTCGGCGATCAGAGCGCTGCCGACTCCACGGTTGCGCCAGGTCTCGGAGAGCGCGACCAGGGTGATCCAGGCCCGTTCCCCCTGGGCCTGGGCCACTGCCATGCCCACCATGTCGTCGCCGACCACCGCGACCACGGCGGGCCCGCCGGTCCGGGCGACGGACATCACCTCGGAAACCGGGAAAACGGCCGGGAGGTCCTGTGGCGCTCGGTCCTGGTCCCAGATCTGGATGGCGCTGTCCAGGTCATCGTCGTGGAAGTCCCGCAGTCGCCACGTCGGCATCGTCCACCCACCCTTGCCGGCAAGAGCCGCCGCCTGGTCGACAGGAGCGCGGCGCCTCGCCCCTCATTGTCCGCGCCCGCGACCGGACCGGCGAGCGGGGAGGGGAGGGCGGTGGCGGCCGGTGACGCGGCAGTCACTCCGCGGGTAGGGGTGCGTGGCCGGACGCGGGTGGCTGCCGCAGGTCGCCCTCTGTACCGCGCCGCGGGGCGGTACGGGTGACTCGGTCTGAATCCGGGCGTCGGGGCCCGACGGTCCGTGGACCAACGAGCCGTGTCCCTCGCGCAGTTCCGTGGCCCGGGGGTGGCACGGCATGCCGTGCCACTCGCCCCTGCTCGGTGTCGGCCGGTACCGACGCCGGTCCGGGCGAGGAGTTACGGGCTGTCAGTTGGGGCTGCCCGAGTGGAGGTTCGTGCCATCTCCCCGACGGTCGATCGCCTTCCCGCGACGGCTTCCTTTCTCGTTCTCCCATGCGCTCGCCGGGCCGGTCCTGCTCCGCGGCGGGGTGCGACGCGTTCTTCGGGTGATGGTGGGGGTGTTTCTGGGCGGCCGTCAAAGTCATCTGGGAATTGGCGAATTACTTTGAGTGGTTGATCGAAGCGCCCGTTTCTGCGGGGGTCGCTTTGGATCGTTATGCGCGCTTAATGGGCGATTTGGGTCGTTGTGTCTTGGGGTGTCAGGTGATTTGGGTCACGGCCTTGACGGTGAAGTGATCAATGGGTGTTCCGGGGAATCCGAACACTGAAAGGAGAGTTGAAAGTTTGATCTCCGGAAGTGATCTCGAATTCACCACCGGTTAGTGCTCGGCAGTGCTTTGCGGAGAAGATTTCCGCCTTGTTCTGCGAGCTGCGCTTCGCCTAATGTCACCGTCATTCCGGGTGGAACGCCGAGTCCTGCCGCCATCTGGAACCCCACACCCATACGGCAGGAGCGGGGGACCCAGGTAAGTCGCCGGTCCGCGATGCGGAACGGCTTGGGGTGAAGTCGCACACATGTGGCGGCCGGGCATCTTCAGCCCGAACCCGACAGCTCACCTCGTAGGCGATGGAGAGGAAATTCACCATGCCTGCAAAGGGTAAGCACCGCCGTACCAAGAGGAACGCCCTCGCCCGTCGATTCCTCGTAGCGGGGACGGGAAGCGCCGTACTGGCCCTGCCCGTGATGGGCGCCGCCACCGCGCAGGCCGCTCCGAGCAGTGCGGCCGTGCTGGCCGCTCCCAAGGCCGCGGTCGCCACCACGGCGGTCGCCGCCGTACAGGCCAAGGCCTCGACGGTCACCTACGCGGTGGTCGCGGGAGACTCCCTGTCGAAGATCGCGGAGAAGCACGCGGTGAGCGGCGGCTGGAAGCAGCTGTACAGCGACAACCGCGGCGCCGTCGGAGTCGACCCCTCGCTGATCCATCCCGGGCTTGAGCTCACGATCGGCGCCAAGGCCAAGGCTTCGGCAGGAGCCGGTGGCGCGATCGCCACGGTCGCCGCGGCCGGGACGACGAGCAGCGCGAAGGCGGTCACAGCGACCCAGACAGCAGTCAAGGCCGCGGCGAAGACCTACGCCAACAACCTCGACGGGTGGATCCGCGAGTCCCTGGACATCATGGCCAAGCACGGTATTCCCGGCACTTACGCCGGTATCCACCGCAACATCATGCGTGAATCCAGCGGCAACCCGCTCGCGATCAACAACTGGGACATCAACGCGCGCAACGGCATCCCCTCCAAGGGCCTGCTCCAGGTGATCGACCCGACGTTCCGCGCCTACCACGTGCCCGGGACCTCCTTCGACTCATACGACCCGGTCGCCAACATCACCGCGGCCTGCAACTACGCCGCCAAGCGGTACGGCTCCATCGACAACGTCTTCGGCGCCTACTGACGCACCCCTCCTCCTGCCGGCCCCGGACCCCGGGGCCGGCAGCGGCGTTCCAACGCCGTCCTGGCCTGCCCCGGCTCCGCGCGCCAGGCCTCATGAGCGGGCCGGACCCGCACCCACCCCTTCGCCCCTCTGCGCTTCGGATCCGCTCGGCCGAACCGGCGCCGAAGGGGCGATCGGCCGCCGCGGATTCCACAGCCCGACGGTGAGAGCGCCGACGATCACGAGCATGCCGAGCCACACCAAGGGCCCCGGCGCACCGCCACCGACCAGGGCGTCGGTCCCCGCCGCTGCCAGCGGAGCCGTCCCTGCCAGCAGTCCGGCCCGGTCCGCGCCGACGGCAGCGACCGTCCGGTACCAGAGCACGAAGGCGGCGGCCGTGACGAGGACCGCAAGGTAGGCGATCGCCACCGCGTCCCTCACCCCCAGCCGCGCCGCCGCCGAGGTCCCCTCCGTGCACAGGGCGAGGAGCGTGAACAGCAGCGTGCCCAGCCACACCGCGTGGATGGAAACCCCGAAGGCCCCGTGCCGGGCGAGCACCGGAACGGCAAGCAAGGTGAAGGCCGCCTCGCAGGCCAGGGCGAGGGCGGCCCACGCCACTCCGGTGCCATCGGTACGGCCCAGGCCCTCCACCAGCATCCCGCCGGCCGTCACCAGCACCGCGGCGAGCAGGACCCGTCTGGTGGGGCGCCGCCGCTGGAGCAGGGGGCCAAGGACACAGAGCAGCACCGGAACGCAGGCGACGGATACCGCGATGACCGCGGGTTCGGCGTGCGCGACCCCGCGGACCACGGCCACGTTGAACAGCACCAGCCCGGTGGCTGCGACGCCCGCCAGCCACAGCCACTCGCCGCCGCGCGGAAGGGTGAGCGTGACCCGCCCCAGCCGGGCCAGCGCGAGCAGCAGCAGAGCAGCTGACGCGTAACGGATGGCCTGGGCGGTGAACAGGGGCGCCGAGTCGAGGGTGCGGGAGGCGGTGACACCGGCTCCCACCAGCGCCATGCCCACGACGCCCGGACCGACACGACGCACAGGGGACGGGGGCGGTGCTGAGCAAGAAGTTGAGATCAGGTGCATGACCTCAACCTTGGGTAGACAATGGCCCTGTGAACAGGTCCAAAGATGAGCCGGTCAAAAGGTCCATAACTACGAGCTCGGACTTCCTGCAGCTGGACATCGGCCATGTCCCTCGCGGTGGTCGTGCCGACTGGCTGGCCGAGCAACTGCGATCAGCCATCGCAGACGGTCGTCTCCAGGTGGGCAGCAGGTTGCCCGCGACCCGAGTCCTGGCCGAGGAGCTGCACATCTCGCGTGGAGTGGTGACCGAGGCCTACCGGCGCCTGGCGGAGGACGGCCAGATGGCCGGTCGGGGCCGCGCCGGCACGGTGGTCCTCGCCGCTCCCGCGGCCGGTGCGCGCCCCGGAACGCCGGCGAATGGCGGCGCCGGCGAAGCGACCTCCAGCTTCCCGGAGGAGCCCTTCAGCGGTCCCGTCCGTGACGGAGTCGTCGAGGAACTGCGTACGCACCCCTGCCGGATCGACCTCTCTCCCGGAGTGCCCGACCTCGCGGCGTTCCCGCGGGCGGCCTGGCTGCGCGCCGAGCGGTCCCTCCTTGCCACCCTGCCGTCCGAGGCCCTCGGGTACGCCGACGCGCAGGGCACCTTGGAGCTCCGACGAGCCGTTGCCGGCTGGCTGGCCCGGAACCGGGGGATCCGCGCGGAGCCCGCCGAGGTGTGCATCGTGGCAGGCGTCGCCCAGGGGCTCGCGCTCCTCGCCCAGGTGCTGCGCACGGAGAGCGTCCACTCGGTGGCGGTGGAGGACCCCGGGTCACTCGGTACCCGGCAACAACTGGAGCGCGGAGGTCTTGAGACGGTCGCGGTCCCCGTCGACGGGGCCGGGATCCGGGTGGACGCCCTTCGTGGCAGCGGGGCCCCGGCCGTACTGCTCACCCCGGCGCACCAGTTTCCGACCGGGGTCGTCCTCGACGGAGCGCGGCGCCGAGACCTGTTGGGATGGGCGGCCGGCGGGGGGCTGGTCATCGAGGACGACTACGACGCCGAGCACCGCTATGACCGGCCAGCGGTTCCCGCGTTGCGCTCGCTGCTGCCGGACGGGGTCTGCTACGCCGGAAGCGTATCCAAACTGCTGGCCCCGGCTCTGCGCATCGGATGGGTCCTGGCGCCGCGCCGGTACGCCCGGGCCCTGCTAAGCGCCAAGCGCTACGCCGATCTGGGCAACCCCGTGTTGGCACAACTCGTCCTGGCCCGTCTGATGGACTCCGGAGAGCTGGAGCGCCATCTGCGGTTGGTGCGCAAGAGGCACCAGCGGCGTCGTGACGCCATGTTGCGCGCGCTCGCGAGGCACCTGCCCGGTGCCACCGTCCACGGCGCTGCTGCCGGACTGCACCTGACGGTCACCTTCGCGACCTCCTTCGATGACACGGAACTCGCCGCTGCCGCCCTCAAGGACGGAGTGAAGGTCCATCCGTTGTCCTGGCACCGCCTCCACAAGGGTCCGCCGGGACTGGTCCTTGGCTATGCGGCCGGGAGCCCCGGCGAGATCGAGGAAGGCGTCGCCGCCCTCGGGTCCGCCTCGAACCGACTCAGCTGACCCGTCACTCGCCGGCGGCGCAGTAGCCATGGACGGCTCCGACCGGGAGGGCAGTTGGTGCGTCTGGGGCCGGGTTTTCCCCCGCACCGGCGACATCCGCCGGTCCGCCGGGGTGAATCGGTGGTGCCCGGCGCTTCCCAACCGGTCGAGGCAAGTTGAAGGGGACGTGAGTACATCGACGACAGGGCCGATACTGCCCGCCACGAGCACCCGCGTCCAAGGAGAGTCCGACATCGCACCTACCGGCATAGTCGTCCACTCCTACTCCACCGAAGGGGCCGCCCTCACCCTGCACCTGGCTGGCGAGATCGACCATTACAGCGGAGCGCCCGTGCGGAGCATGCTCCTCGCGGCTGCGGCCTACGGATACACCGAGCTGGTGCTGGACACCTCGCGTGTGTCGTTCTGTGATTCCGCGCTCCTTCGGATCGTCAGTGACTGGAGGCGAGGGGGGCGTTCCGTGCGTCTCGGACCCGATTCCCAAGCTGTGCGCCACCTGATGCGGATGGCACACCGTCTTGAGCGCGTCGCGCCGACGGTGCCCGCAAGGAGCATCTCGCACCGGCCGTTCACCAGCGCTGCCCAACGCAGTCCCTGACCGGGCGCTTGGCTGCCGGCACTCGGTAGGGCTCGGTGGCCCGCCCGCCGAGGCCCGAGCCAGGGCACCGCCGGCCGGGCGTCGGACGCCCAGCGGGCCCGGGTCCTCCCGCTCCGGGAGGACCCGGGAGCCCGGCACCGAAGCGGAGGGGGCGTCGGGAGCTCATCGGACCTGCCCCTGCACCCACCTCGGGACGCTCCGTGCCGACACTTCGGGGTGTGAAGGGCAGTTAAGACTCCGACCCGCTTTCGCACGCGATGGAGAAACCGTGACCCTCATCCCCAAGCCGACCGCCGCACCTTCGAAGCTGCCAGTGCCCGCGCCCCGCCCGTTGCCCACGGCCTGTGTCGAGGCATCCGCTGCGGACCGGGCGATTCAGGAGCTGAGTTTGAGCTTCGGCGGCTTTCGCTACGTCTGCCGTGTCGCCGGGGGCGGGGGCTGGACGAGCACGCCGCTGGTGATTCTCGGCGGCTCCTCCCAGGACCGGACGTCCTGGACCCGACACGAGCGATGGCTCACACCATCCTGCCCCGTGGTGACGGTGGACCTGCCCGGCTACGGGGAGGCGGACTTCCTGCCGGCCCGGTACGGCGTGGACTTCCTTGCTGCGGCACTGCGCCATCTGCTGGACCAGTTGGGCGTCCCCCAGGTCAACCTCGTCGGTGCCTGCTTCGGCGGTGCCGTCGGCCTGCGTTTCGCTCAGCACAACCCGCACCTGGTAGCCCGGCTGATGCTCGTCGGAATGACCACCGCCATCCCGGCCGACTACGCCGCGGCCATGGAGCGTTGGGACGTGATGATCCGTGCGGGGCAGACCCAGGACGTCGCCCGTGAACTGGCCGACCGTTTCATGTCCCCGCCCGGAACCGGCGTGGTGCGCAAGCACGCGGCGGTCTCCCGGCTGGTCTACCAGCAGATCGCCGGCCAGGACGCCGAACAGCAGCGCAAGTCCACTGAGCACAACACCCGTCTGATGCGCCACGAGTGGTACCGGCCCGGCCCGGCCCCCGCCGTGCCGAGCCTCGTGGTCACCGGTGAGCACGACACGCTGGCGACGCCGGCGATGGGCCGCGCCGTCGCCGAGGTCCTGCCTCAAGCACAGTTCCTGACCATCCGTGAGACGGACCACCTCGCCCCGGTGGAGCGCATCGCCGAGTTCGCTGACCTCGTCCTGCGCTTCACCACCGATCAGCCGCTGACCGGGCTCAACTACGCCACGGAGCCGGAGGAGTTCCGGGGCGCGCGACCAAGCTGCGCACGCTGATCGCAAGGCCCGGCGCCCGCTGCGGAGCCGGCGGGGCCGGGCCGCCACACGAGGGGGATGAGCTCAGCCGACGGGCCGGCCCTGGAGCGAATTGCGCAGGCTGTGAAGGCCCCTGCGCATGTGGCTCTTGACCGTTCCAAGGGGGAGTCCGGTGCGCTCGGCGATCTGTGGCTGGGTGAGGTCGCCGTAGAAGGCCAGGCACAACACCGTGCGCTGCGCCGGGGTCAGCCGCTGCATCTCCCGGGTCATCAGGACCCGGTCCAGGCTCTGCTCCGTGCCACTCGCGACGGGCTGCGCGTGGGCGCACAGGTACACCCGGGTCCTGCGGCTGCGGGCGGCCAGTGCATCGGCAACCTTGTGGCGGGTGATGCCCACCAGCCAGCCGGGGATGTCACCCCGGGAGCGGGAGAACCGGTCCCTGCCGCGCCAGGCGGCGAGGAAGACCTGCTGGGTGACGTCCTCCGCCTCGTGTCCGTCCCCCATGGCCGAACGGGCGACCCCGTACACCAGCGGGCGCCACTGACCGTACAGCGTTTCGATGGTCTCGTCAGTCGGGCGATGTGCTGCGGGTTCCAAGGGGCGTGTCCTCGGGTTCCTCGGGTCGGGGTACTTCCAAGCGCCCGTGGAACCGGGCGCTGCCTGGCACTTTGTCAGCGACACAGTGGAGGGCCCCCGTTCGCGCCGACAACACGCATCGTTTGTGCACCAGTTCACCGGCTGCCCCACCGTGGCGGCGGCGTCGACGGATCCGTGACCGCCTCGGCGCGAAGATGAGCCCGTGCTGCCAGCGGGTGGGCGGGTCGTGGAGCCGAAAGACCGAGCGCCGGCCCCACGGGGCCGGCGCTCGGTGCTCTGAGCAGGTACCCGGCGGCTACCGGTCGACGTCCTCACCGATCGGGTCGGCCAGGTCCGTGTCCAGTGCATCGAGGTGGCTGAGCACTTCGGCGTTGTCCAGCGCCCCGTCAAGGATGCCGGCATGGGCCGGGGGAGCCGGGCTGAGGGCGGCGACCACCACACCGGTTGCCAGGGACATGACCGCAAGGATGCTTCGCTTCTTCATGCCCTGTTCAACTGGCGGCACGAGCCGCGGACACGGGCAGGCTCCGCGGGAACTGTTGCGCGCCACGCGCCGCTTGCTCCCCTACGAAACCGTCGCCTCGCCGGGCACTGCCATCCGGGTGGAGCACACTCACCCCATCGGTGGAACCCTGTGGCCCGTCATATGCCTGGCTCCACTGGCCATGGCCGCTCTGTGCCACGTTGTCGGCGCCATCCCATCTTCGCCCGAGGAACGGAGCCGCAGTGCCTCGACGTCGCAGAACCGTCCTGATCGCAGCCATTTTGACCGCCCTCACCGTGAGCACCTCGTATGCCGCAACTGTCGGCGAGGGACCGCCCGCCCCCAAGACCGTGGAGCAGAGCGGAGTCGTACGCAGCGGTGACACGGGGCTTGGACGCGCAGAAGTGACGCTCTTCCAGGCGGGGGACCACACGGGCGCAGCCCCCCGGCGCCTGGCCACCACGCTCGCTGACGAACGCGGACGATTCCAGCTCCGCTACGTCCAGCCGGAGCAGGACGGAGCCGTGCTCTACCTGACAGCCGACGCCGGCAAGCGCTCCACCGTCCGTCCCGCCCGGCCCCACACGGGTAGCCCGGTCCGGCTCGCCGCCGTACTCAGCAAGTCCAAGGGGCGCTCGAAGGTCGTCGTCAACGAGCGCACGACCGTGGCGACCGCCTACGCCCTGGCCCAGTTCACCGAGAACGGCGCGATCTCCGGACCCAACCCCGGGCTGCACAACGCCGCCGCCATCTCACACAACCTGGCGCAGGTCACGAGCGGGAACGCAGCACCCTTCCTGGCCGCCCCGCCGAACGGTTCGCAGACCTCCACCCTGCGCACCTTCAACTCCCTGGCCGACATTCTGGCCGGCTGCGTCCACGGGCACACCTGCCCCGAACTGTTCCGGCTGGCCGCGCGCCCCGGACAGCCGGATCCCAAGGACACCTTCCAGGCGGCCGTGAACATCGCCCGCGCGCCGGGACCCCGCGCGGCCGAGATCTTCACGCTCCAAGGCGAGCACCCGCTCTACCAGCCCGCCCTTTCGGCGGCCCCGGACGCCTGGACGCTCGCCCTGCGCTACGTGGGGAACGGGCAAGAGCTCGACGGCCCCGGCAACATCGCATTCGACGCCAAGGGCTACGCCTGGGTGGTCAACAACTACGAGTTCAGCCCCGACCCGCTGCAGTCCGTCTGCGGCGGGCGCGAGCTGCTGCGGTTCACTCCCACCGGACAGGACGCCAAGGGTGCTCCCTACCACGGCGGTGGCCTGTACGGGGCCGGCTTCGGCGTCTCTGTCGACCCCAAGGGCCGCGTGTGGGCGGCGAACTTCGGATTCCAGGGCCGAGGGTGCCCGCTGGACGCGAGCTTGCTCTATCGCAGCGTCTCCCAGTTCAGTGGCTCCGGACGACCTCTTTCACCTCCCACCGGCTGGCAGGTCGGCGGCATCGTCCAACCCCAGGGAACCGCCTCCGACCGGGAGGGCACGATCTGGATCGCGAACTGCGGTGGCCGCAGCGTGACGCGGATCCCGCACGGCAACCCGGCGCGCGCCCAGGAGATCACCCCGGCGGGGGACTCCCTGGTCAAGCCGTTCGGGGTGACCACCGACCCACTGGGGCGCGCCTGGGCGACCGGCAACGGCAGCGACACCGTGGTCATGATGGAGCCGGACGGCACACCCGCTCGGACCATCACCGGCGGCGGAATCAAACGCCCGATGGGGATCGCTTCGGACAGCATGGGCAACCAGTGGGTCGCCAACGGCGGTGTGGTCGTAGCCCCCTGCGAAGGAACCACCCGCGAGGAGCTGATCGAGGCGATCACCGATGTGGTCGAGGGGGAGACTGGGGCATCCGTGACGATGATCCGCCCCGACGGCAGCAAGGCTGAGACCCCCTTCACCAACGGCGGCCTCTTCTTGCCCTGGGGCGTTGCAGTCGACGGTGACGACAACGTCTGGGTCGCGAACTTCGGCGGCAACCGCGTGGCGCAACTGTGCGGCGCCCGGCTCTCCGCCTGCCCGCCTGGCCACCAGACGGGACAGCCGATCTCCCCGGCCGACACCGGCTACACCAGTGACGGCCTGGAGCGGAACACCGCCGTCCAGGTCGACCCCTCCGGCAACGTGTGGCTGGCCAACAACTGGCGCACCGTGCCCGTGCAGACCAACCCCGGAGGCCGCGAACTGGTCGTCTTCGTCGGCCTTGCCGCGCCCGTCCGCACCCCGCTGGTCGGTGCCCCGCGACGTCCCTGACACCGCTCGGAACCCGGTGGGGGCGGCCGGTCGCTGGCTCGCCCCCACCCCCGGGGTCTCTCACCAGGCGGAATCCACGTCCAGATCCGGCGGTCCCAAGCCGAACAGCGGCAGCCCGGCCGAGGCCTGCGAGGTGAGCGACTGCTCGGCCCAGATGACCTTGCCCTGAGCGGTGTAGCGAGTCCCCCAACGCTGGGTGAGCTGCGCCACGAGAAAGAGGCCCCGGCCGCCCTCGTCGGTGGTCGCGGCGTAACGCAGATGCGGAGAGGTGCTGCTGCTGTCGGACACCTCGCAGGTCAGCACGCGGTCGTGGAGCAGCCGCACCCGGATCGGCTCGCGGCCGTACCGGATCGCGTTGGTGATCAGTTCGCTCAGGATGAGCTCGGTGGTGAACACCAGGTCGTCCAGACTCCAGGAGGCGAGCTGGGCGGAGGCCGCGGCGCGGAGGTCGGCGACAGCAGCCGGATCGGCCGGAACATCCCACTGCGCGATCGCGTCCGCCGGCAGGCGCCGGGTCCGGGCCACCAGCAGTGCGATGTCGTCACTTTGTTGGGCGGCCGGAAGTACCTTCAGGATGTCGATGCAGGTCTGTTCCGGACCGTGGTCGGGCTGGCCCAACGCGCTGCGCAGCCGGTCGAGACCAGTGTCGACGTCCAGGCCGCGGGTCTCGACGAGCCCGTCGGTGAACAGGACCAACCGGCTTCCCTCGGGCACGACCAGCTCCGTGGCCTCGAAAGGCATCCCGCCGAGTCCCAGTGGCAGACCGGCCGGAACCTCGGGGAACTCCACGGTCCCGTCGGGATGTACCAGTGCCGGCGGCGGATGCCCGGCTCTGGCCAGGGAGCAGCGGCCCGACGCCGGATCGTAGATCGCGTACAGGCACGTGGCACCGGTGATGGAGTCCGTGTCCGCTTCGCCCTCACCGCTGGCCACCGCGCTCTGGTCGATCCGCGCCGCCAGTTCGTCGAGGTGCCCGAGGAGTTCGTCGGGCGGCAGGTCCAGGGTGGAGAAGTTGTGTACCGCGGTCCGTAGCCGGCCCATGGTCGCTGCTGCGTGGAGTCCGTGCCCCACGACGTCGCCCACCACCAGAGCCACCCGGGCTCCCGGGAGCCCGATGACGTCGAACCAGTCCCCACCCACCCCCGCGTGAGCTGGTAGGTAGCGGTAGGCGACCTCCACCGCCGAGTGCTCGGGAAGGCCCCGGGGGAGCAGGCTGCGTTGCAGGGTCAGTGCCATGGTGTGTTCGCGGGTGAAGCGCCGGGCGTTGTCGATGGAGACGGCGGCGCGCACCGCGAGTTCTTCGGCGAAGGAGGGGTCCTCCGGACCGAAGGCCGCACGGTTTCCGGACCGCCAGAAGTTGGCCATGCCCAGGACCACGCCGCGGGCCTGTAGGGGGACGGCGATCAGGGAGTGGATGCCGAACGCGAGGGCCTCCCGCGCCCCCTCGGGGTCCTGTGCCCGCCACCCCGCTGCGGCGTGCAGGTCCGCTTCGAGGACGGCGTGACCGGATCGCAGAGCTGCGGCCATCGGGGTGGTGGGCTCCGCGAAACTGATCAGATCGCCCACGGGTTGCAGCGGCCGTTCGGAGCTGATCCCGCTCAGCGCGGTGCGGCGCATCACCTCGTGGGAGCCGGACGGTTCCTCTCCCCTGAGGACGGGGTCCAACAGCTCCACGGTGACGAAGTCGGCGAAACGTGGGACGGCGACCTCGGAGAGTTCCTCGGAGGTACGCACCACATCCAAGGTGGTTCCGATGCGCCCCCCGGCGTCGTAGAGCAGCCTCAGCCGGTCACGCGCCACTTCGGCACGCCCGGAGAGCGCAGCGAGTTCGGTGGTGTCCCGCAGTGTCATCACGCTGCCGGAGACTCCCCCGTACGCCTTGGTCCGTCGTACGTTGATGGCCAGGAGACGGTCTCCCGTCGGGTGGACCTCGTCGGTGGCGGTGCGCCCGGAGGCGAGCAGCGCGGCGATGCCCGGGGCGAGCCCGAGGGTGGAGATCGGTCGCCGTTCGGCGTCCGTCGGCAGTTCCAGCAGCCGGCGGGCCTCGTCGTTGGCGAGGAGCAGCCGCTGGTCGCTGTCGACGATCAGCACCCCTTCGCGCACGGCGTGCAACACCGCGTCGTGGTGCTCGTTGATCCGTGCGATCTCGGCGGCGCCCAGACCGCGGGTCTGGCGCCGCAGTCGTCGGCTGATCAGCGCGGTGCCTCCGGTGGCCAGCAGCAGCGCGAGTACGGCGGCGCTCAACAGAACGGAGAGCTGGCCGCGCACCACGTCGCCGACGTTCTGCACCGTGATCCCGGAGGCCACCAGGCCGACGACCGAGCCGTCGTCGGCTCTGACGGGGGCCACGGCTCTTACCGCGTTACCGGGCTGGCCGTGGAAGACCTCGGTGAACGGCGTGCCGGCCGCCGCGCGTGAGACTCCGGACGCCCGCTGGCCTATCAGGTCGGGCTGTGAGTCGGCGTAGCGCACGCCCTGCCGGTCCATGACGGCGATGAAGTCCACGTCCGCGGCCCGCGCTGCGGCTGCGGCGCGGGGCTGGAGGGCCGCCGTGGGATCCGGGGCGTGCAGCGCGGCCACCGTGCCGGGTGCGTTGGCGAAGGCCGCGGCGGCGGCAAGGGAACGGTTTCGGGCGTCGTCCTCGCTGTCGTGGCGGGCTTGGAAGAAGAGTGCGGTCGCCGCCGCCACGACCAGGAACAGCACGATCACGGCTTGGTAGGTGAACACCTGGCCGGCCACGCTGCGGGGCCCCAGCCGCTCACGGGCTGGGAGATCGGCTTGTGGGACAGGTCGAGGCCGTCGACTGAAACGTCCGCCCATGAGCCATTTCTAACATCATCGAAGGAATTGGGGGCTGGCGGGACGGAGGTCGCGTTCGTGCCCGCGCGAAGGTGTGTGCGCCGTGGCACAGGGGGGCGCTGAAGCCCCGAGCGGGCGCATACTGGGGGCAATGACAAAGTCAGCGGTACCTCGGCGCCATCTGCCCTCCAGCCCCTTCAAGGCTCCCGCCACTCCGCCTCCCAGGCATTTTGAGCTGGGTGACCGGATCACGCACGACGAGCACGGCCTCGGCCGGGTCATCGGCGTGGAAGAGGGGATCGCAGTGCTGGTCGACTTCGGGCAGATGCAAAAACGCATCACGAGTCCTTACTCCAAGATGACGGTTCTCTGAACCGTCCCCACTGTTTCCACGTCCCCGATACCGAAAGACCAACTCTCATCGACACCACTTCGTTGTTCTCCGCTCCAGAACCGGTGCGGCAACACACCCGCACGGGGGCGCAGCGCCCCTCGATCTCGGACATCTTCGTCGCGCCTGATTTCGAGGACGTACGCGAAGGCGCCGGGACCCCTTCTGCGGACCCCTTGCCTCCCGCGGTGTAGTGGCACGGCTGGGCAGCCTCACTGCCCAGCCAGGTGTGAGGTCCCGAGCTGCGGGATGGGGGCGCCGGACCGCGCGCCGGTGGCCGCCGGCTCCACGCACAAGGGGTTGGGTAGCGGTCGGTACCGTGATTCGGCGCCGTCAGCGCCCGTCCAGCGCAACAGCAGGTTGGTCTTACCCGGGATCGTGGGGGCACGGAGCATCGCCGAGATCTCGGCCAGCCCCCGCTCGGCGTCGTAGCGCAGGAACTCGTCACGGGCGGCGGGCCACAGCGCAGGGGCCACCTCGGGATGGTGCTCGGCCAGCGTCGCTGCGATCTCGCTCAGATGGTTGACCACCAAGCAGTACACCAGACGTTCCCAGGCTGCCTCCCGACCGGTCTCAGCCACCTGTTTCACCCCCTCCGCGTCCCGGAACAGGGCTTGCACGGGTGTGCCGGTCGAGTCCACCGCGATCACGGTGTTCTGGAGGTGGGCCTCAAGGACCAGTCCGTGGCGGGCGAAGACCTCAAGAACAGGCGGAACGACCTGTCGTAGATAGGCCGACCACCAGCGAATCGGGTCGGTGGTCCGCCGCGCGGGACCGTCATCGAATCCCTGTGCGAGGGAGGCGGCCAGGAGCGGCTGCGCCCTCGGTAGCAGATGCTGGTGAAGACCCTCCCGCACCAGTACCGCCAACTCCTCGAAGGCGAAGGACGCCGTGCGGTATCCGGAGTCACAGAGCCAGGCCGCGGACGACCCCGCCGTACGCACCGCGACGAAGGCCGTCTCGACGGCGGCGTCGGTGTGGCGCAGCCGCACCAGGTCGTGCCGCCAAAGCCGCCGTACGTCATTGGTGATCCGTACATCCAAGCTGAACTTCAAGAAGAGGTCGGACTCGGTGTCCGGCAGGTAGAGCGTGCGCACGGAAGCCGTCGGCCAGACGGGGCGTCGGGTAGGGCCGAGCCTGAGCAGGCGGCCGTCCGCGAAGGCTCGGCGAATGTCCGTACAGCGCCCCACCAGATCCAGTTGCCAGGGATGCGCCGGGAGCAAGCGGTAGCCGGCGGGCGGGGTCGGCCCTTGGAGTACCTGATCGAGTCGGTCCAGTGTCCGTACTGACCCCGGTCCGCCTTCCTCTGCCACGAGATCGGCACGGACACCGAGGAAGACCAGCGGGAAGCGCGCGTGCACCTCGGGTGCATACGGAAGCCAGCCCCCCGCTGGCAGCCCGCTGCGGGCCTTGGGCGCCGGATGCGCGGGGTGGCCCATCACGAGTGACTGTTCGGAGCACAGGTAGGGGTCGCCTGGAGGTTGTGCGCCGGAGCGAGCGGTGAGTACCGCGGCGATGGCGTCCCGGCTGTCGATCATCTCGCCGAGCACCTCGTCATTGGACACCCCCGTGAACAAGCGGAGCTCCTCCGCCGTGAGCTTGATGAGCTCGCTGTGGTTGAGCCTTTGCCAACCGTCCTCGGTGCCAAGGCGAGGTTCGGCTGGCCGGCGTCCCCCGCTCACCCGCAACAGCCGCCCGCTGCCGCGCAGCCGGTGCACGCCGGCGGACCCGGTGGGCTCGGCCGCTTCCCGCAGGAGGCAGTTGAGCAGGGGAGCGATGGCATAGGCGTCGGCGGTCCGGGCAACACCGGGCTCGTGGTGAGCGGAAGGAGTGTTCACAGGGTCCTTCGGTCCATGCGGATGAGAAGCGGGCCGTCCCTGGCCCGCTGATCATCATGCCCTTTCTGTGTCCACCCCTATGCCGCCAACGGGGCGGGACCGCCCGTTGTGGCGGGGACCCGAGCCCCGCGGGGCTTCGGCCGTGATGCGCCGGAGTTCCCGGTGCGGAGGGGTGTTTACCGTTCGAGGCGCCGACGCTGCGGGCTCCACCTCAAGCCCGATGGGGACAGCCCTTAGAGTGGGGCTGAACTCCCACTCCACCGGAGGAGCCAGCTCGTGGTCCGTCCTCGGGGCGCCCTCACCGGCGGTCCCTCTTCCCCCGCCGAGCAGGGTGTCGCCACCGAGCTGTCGCTCGCCTCGCCCGGGCTTGTCGGCGCCTACGCGCAAGCGCTTCCCCTGGCCAGAGCAGCGGTGCTCTCCCGGCTCTGGCGTGCGCTCGTCCTCGAACCGCTGCCCTGGGTACGGCGGCGGACACGGAGCAGCGAGGGCGTGACCGTCTGGCTCACCGACGGGCGCCGCCTGCACGGCCCGAGGTCCGACCCGTACGACACCGCCCCCGGTGTGCGTACCGTGGAGCTGGAGGGCGCCGCCCATAGGCAGGCCGCCCAACTGGTGCGTGCCATGGGGGTGCCGCACGGCGCTGGATTCGCAGCCGAACTCGACCACAGCACTGCTTCCCTGGCGCTCTCCCTCGCCGGTCAACGCCAACTCGACGCGAAGACACGGGTGGTACCGGAGAGCAGTTGGCAGTGGGAGCAACGGGTGGTCGAAGGCCACCCCTACCACCCCAACTGCCGCTCCCGGCCGGGGTTCACGGCGGCTGACCAACTCGCCTACGCTCCTGAGCACCGACCTCTGGTGAACCTGGACCTGGTTGCCGTGCCGCGTGAGGACGTCCTGTTGAGGGGAGCGTGGCCGGCCCGCCTCCAAGGCGTGGAAAGCATCCTGGTCCCCGTTCACCCGTGGCAGGCGGAGCACGTGTTGCCGTCAGCCCTACCCAGGCTCCCCGGGTTCGCCGCCCATCCACTGATGTCCCTGCGCACCCTTGCCCCCGTCGACGGGGCCCTGGAGGGCGCACTGCACGTCAAGACGGCCCTGAGCACCCGGTTGACCTCCTCGGTCCGTGACATCTCGGTGTACTCGGTCGACGTTGCCGCCTCCGTCTCGGCCTTCGCCGAGGCGCTATGTACCCGGCTCGATGGACGCCTGCACATCACGGCGACCATCGGGGCGGCCACGGCCCACAGTCCCGATCTGGCGGCGGTCCTGCGAGAACCCCCCGAGAGGTACCTCCGTCCCGAGGCAGACGAACGGCTCGTACCGGTGGCTGCCCTCGCGGGTACCGAGTGGGCGAACTGCGACCGCTGGCGTGCGGAGTTCGCCCGCCTTGCCGTCAGCGTCTGTTTGCGCGTGCTCGATCTGGGTGTCGCGCTGGAGGCGCACGGTCAGAACCTCCTGCTCATCACCAATGGGGCAGGGGCTCCATTGCGCCTGGTCTACCGCGATCTGGCAGACATCAGGATCAGTCCTGCGCGGCTTGCCCGCCACGGCATCGCGGCTCCAACCATCGCTGGCCGGCTGGTCACTGATGACGAGGGCGTGCTGCGGCGCAAACTCTTCGGTTCGCTGCTCACCGGCGCTCTGGGCGCGGTGTGCGGGAGCAGTCGGGCTCTGGCTGCGGCGCTTTCGGCGGCGGTGGACGATCTGCCGCGGACCTCTGACACACGTGCGCTCATGACGGAGCCGCTGCCCACCAAGGCGCTCACGCTGATGCGGTTGTACCCCGACGACCAGGGTGACCGCTGGGCGAGCCTTCCCAACCCCCTCCGGTGAGTTGACCCGTAGAGGTGACCTGGGGCCTGGGTCACCGGCTATTGCGGGACGGTCCTCTGCGTCAGGAACGGATTCCCTGACGAGACCTGTAGGTCGAAGAGGGTTGCCTACGTCACACCGGAGGGCCGCATCGGCCGTCCTTCGCCGAATACCGGACAGGGCGGTTGGAGTCCCTCTCTGGCCTGGGAGCGCTCCCTCAAAATGAGAGCGCTCCCAAATGGCTTGGTTGACCGGCGCCTGTTCAAGACGCCGGGCGGGCGGCGGGTACGGAGCCGAGGCCTGTTCTCGACGGCCCGCGGTGCCTGCCGTTGGCAGATACACGCTCTCGACAGCATGTGACCGGGGCAGTTGACTGGGCCCAGCTTCGCGGCGAATCGACCGCTAGAAGGCTTAGTTCCAGCTATGAGGGAGTTTTCATGCGCACAGCCAAAATGACCCTGGCGCTGACCGCGGGTGCCCTGGCCGCTACGGCCGCGCTGACCACGCCGGCGACCGCTGCCGAGCGGCCGAACCCCAAGCCGGTGAAGTTCTGTACGTACATCGTGGACACGGGCCAGGGAGGCTGCTTCCGCACCGAAGCCCAGGCGAAGGCGCTGGGCGGGGCGGCGGAGTACAAGGATCTCGGCAGGATCTGGAGTGATATCAATTCCGGTGGTAGCCAGTTCACTTTCCGGGGCAGTGAGCTCTTTCCAACCTGCGGCAGGAGCTTGGCGGTTGGGCTGACAGCGTGGTGAAGCCCCTGGTAGATGGGTTTTCGACCAAGAGAACCGTCTCCACCAGAGGCTTCGCATGCTTGTCTACCCGTCGGGTGTCGAC
>NZ_JBIAGC010000030.1:0-76299 GCF_042869595.1 Streptomyces sp. NPDC006879 | reverse complement strand
GCATCGCAAGGCGGAGGGGCGTCCCCATACTGGGCGTATTCGGGCGTTCCGACAACGCAGCGAAGTGCCGTAGCTGTCGCCGTGCGCCCGCCGGGCATTACGGGACAGCCCTTCGGTAGGGTCCCGTGTCCATGAGCGCCTCAGGGCTTTGGAGGAAGACGCGCGCCGCGGACGGGAGGGTCGCCCTCGTCCTCGGGGTTGGGAACGTGCTGTTGGTGACCGTGCTGCTGGAGGTTTCGATCGGTGGCCTCTGGCTCTTCGAGGCCGTAACCCGGGAGCAGGAGAACTCCGCTCGGGAGCTCGCGGGCACGGTCTTCGGCTGTTGGTTGGCGGGAGGGCTGCTGGTGTTCTCGGTGCTGGGCATGACGCGCACCCTGTTCAGCCATCTGGTCACCATGCTGCTGCCGCCAGCCCTGTTGATCATGGTCGCGGTGTTCTCGTGGTGAGGGGCGTCGCCCCGGCGGCGCGGTGTGCGGGTGGTCCCCTACTCAACTGACGTGGGTTCGGCTACTGTCCCGTCGCTCGACCCGCCCAGCTGTCGTACGCCCCTAGGGTGCCTCGCCCGGAGGTGGCGTCGATCGGATCGAGGCGGGTTGGGGTCCGACTCCGCGGACCCCCAGGTGCACCGGCGCCGAGGGGGCGGGCTCCGTCCTGCTGTCGCCGCCCCCGGCGGGGCTCGGCACCGAAACTGCGAGGGGATCACGTCGTGCCAGGGCGTCCACCTGCGGTTTTCCTGCGAGGATCCCGGAAGGAATTACTTCCGGGGGCCTTCTGTTGTGGGGGGTGTGGCAGGAAGTTCGAGTTTCAACTAAACTCCGAACAGAAGGAGGCCGACCATGCCTGCAGTGACTGTTGAAAACCCGTTGACGCTCCCGAAGGTCGCCGCGTCGGAGGGGGCGGTGGAGCGCAAGGCGCTCGCCGTGACCACCGCGCCGAGCGGCTTCGAGGGCGAGGGCTTCCCGGTGCGGCGTGCGTTTGCCGGGATCAACTACCAGCACCTCGACCCGTTCATCATGATGGACCAGATGGGCGAGGTGGAGTACCAGCCCGGGGAGCCGAAGGGAACCCCCTGGCACCCGCACCGCGGATTCGAGACCGTCACCTACATCATCGACGGGATCTTCGACCACCAGGACTCCAACGGTGGCGGCGGCACCATCACCAACGGCGACACCCAGTGGATGACGGCCGGTTCGGGCCTCCTCCACATCGAGGCGCCCCCGGAGCACCTCGTGGTTTCGGGCGGCCTCTTCCACGGACTCCAGCTGTGGGTGAACCTCCCGGCGAGGGACAAGATGATGGCGCCGCGGTACCAGGACATCCGCAGCGGCCATGTCCAGCTGCTCACCTCCCCCGATGGCGGCGCGCTCCTGCGCGTCATCGCCGGCGAGTTGGACGGTCACGCCGGCCCCGGCATCACCCACACGCCGATCACGATGATCCACGCGACGCTGGCACCGGGAGCGGAAATCACCCTGCCGTGGCGCGAGGACTTCAACGCTCTCGCGTACGTGCTGGCCGGGCGCGGGTCGGTGGGTGCCGAGCGCCGGCCGATCCACCTCGGTCAGACCGCCGTCTTCGGTGCCGGCTCCTCGCTGACGGTGCGCGCGGACGAGAAGCAGGACGCCCACACCCCCGACATGGAGGTGGTCCTGCTCGGTGGACGGCCCATCCGGGAGCCGATGGCCCACTACGGTCCGTTCGTCATGAACACCCGGGAAGAGCTCCAGCAGGCGTTCGAGGACTTCCAGAAGGGGCGGTTGGGGAGCGTCCCGGCCGTGCACGGGATGAGCGAGGGCACGCTCTAAGGCCCGTCAGCACCAGGTGCGGGTGCCGCCTGAGGCGGCCCCGCGGGCGCTCAGGCCGGTTCTGCGGGTTCCGTCTCGTTCGTTTCGTAGCGGGCCCGCAGTTCCGACAGCACGCCGAAGGCCGCCGCGGTCAGCGGTACGGCGAGGAGCATGCCGATGATGCCCGCGACACTCGCTCCGGCCGTGATGGCCACCATGACCGCGGCCGGGTGCATCTGGACGGTGCGGCTCTGGACCATCGGTTGCAGCACGTTGCCTTCCAGCACCTGGACGGCCAGGACCACGCCGAGCGCCCACAGCCCGATCACCCAGCCCCGGTCTGCCAGGGCCACCAGGACCGCCACCGCGCCGGAGATGAAGGCACCCAGGTAGGGGATGTAGGCGCCGACGAACACCAGCGCGCCCAGGCCTATGGCACCCGGGACCTGGAGGATCAGCAGCCCCACCGTGATGCAGACGGCGTCGATGAGGGCGATGAAGGTGGTGCCGCGCATGAAGCCCTCGACCGCGCCGTAGGCGCGCCGGGCCATCGCCACCACCAGGTCTCCTCCGGAGCGGGGCGCCAGGGAGCGCAGCCCTTCTGCGGCCCGGTCGGAATCGCGGAGGAAGAAGAAGATCAACAGAAGTGCCAGGACGGCCGTCGCCAGCATCTGGCCGACCACGCTGAGGCCGGTGAGGACGCCTGAGGCGGCGGTGCCGCCGAACTTGGTGGCCAGGTCCTTGGCGTTGGTGGCGATGTCCTCCAGCGAGGTGCCCGCGGCACCGAAATGCCGGGACAGGTCGTCTGCCGCCTTGCGGAGCGAGGCGAGGATCTGGTCACCGGTGTCGATCAGTGCCGCGACGACGATGTACGTGGCTCCGCCCGCGACCGCGAGCACCGCCAGGCAGGTCAGGGCTGCGGCGAGGGAACGGTTCACCTTCATCCGGATCAGCCGCTTGTGCATCGGTCGGAGCAGCGCGGTGCCGAGCAGGGCCAGCAGCACCGGGGTGACCGAGCTCTTGAAGACGATGCTCAACCAGACGCCCACCGAGATGACGCCGGTCACCAGCAGGATCACGGCGCACCAGGCGGCCAGCCGCCGTGCCGGTTCGGGCAGCAGTGGTGGGGGCGTGGCGGGAGGAGGGGAGGACACCCGGTCATCCAATCACGTGGATCGGGACGTGCTCTTGACGGTCCGGCCGCGGTGCAGCGGCGGTGGGTGTGCACCGGCCCGGGACTCAGGGCTCGGGCGCCGCTTCCTCGTACAGCTCGAACCAGATCGACTTGCCCTCCCCCTGGGGGTCCACTCCCCAGTCGTGGGCGAGCAGCTCCATCAGGAGGACACCGCGACCGCTGGATGCCATCTCGCCCGGTTGGCGCCGGTGTGGCAGCTCGTCGCTGGAATCGGCGACCTCGACCCGGAGCCGACGGGTGCCCAGCTCGCCCATGGCTTCGGCGACCAGCAGGGCGTCCCCGTCGGTGTGCGTCAGCACGTTGGTGACCATCTCGGAGACCATGAGTTCCGCCGAGTCGACCTGGTCCCGGACCGTCCAGTCATGGAGCAACTCGCGGATCTGTCGGCGGGCGCCGGCGATCCGGCTCGGTTCGGCCTGGGCGACGGTCAGCACGGTGCGTCGTACCGGGCGCTGCCGGTGGGGGAGCGTCGAGCCGCAGCCACAGCCCGGGCCCTCCCGGCACAGCAGCAGCACCGCTATGTCGTCCTCGCGCCGGTCGGCCAGCGGCCCGATGGTGTGGTGGGAGCGCGGGCCGTGCACGGCCGAGACGAGGGCGTCGGCGAGCTTCTCCAGGTTGTCGCCCTCGTAGGTCTCCAAGGTGGTGCGCAGCCGCTCCCAGCCGGTGTCCAGGTCGTGGCCGCCGGTTTCGATGAGGCCGTCGGTGCACAGCATCAGTGTTTCGCCGGACTCCAGCACGATGTGGGTGGTGGGGTAGTCAGGGTCCGGCACGATGCCCAGTGGCAGCCCGCCCGCGGTCGGGCGCATCAGCACGGTGCCGTCGGCCATGCGGATCACCGGGTCGGGGTGGCCGGCCCGCGCCACCTCCAGTTCGCCGGTCTGCGGGCACACCTCCACATACAGGCAGGTCGCGAAGCGCGGGCTGAGGAAGTCCGCGTCGTCGTACGGTTCGACCTCCGTGTCGGATGCGGCATGCAGCCCGGCCAGGAAGCGGGAGGCCCGGGAGAGGACCGCGTCGGGGCGGTGGCCTTCCGAGGCGTAGGCGCGTACGGCGATCCTCAGCTGGCCCATGAGGCCGGCGGCCCGTACGTCGTGCCCTTGGACGTCGCCGATGACCAGCGCGAAACGGCCGGAGGGCAGCGGGATGATGTCGTACCAGTCGCCGCCGACCTGGAGGCCGCCGCCGGTGGGCACGTAGCGGGCCGCGACGGTCATGCCCGGGATCTCCGGGCCCAGGGTGGGCATCATCGAGCGCTGGAGGCCGGTGGTGAGTTCTCGTTCGGACTCGGCCACCCCGGCCCGCTGGAGGGCTTGGGCGAGCATCCGGGCCACCGTGGTCAGCACGGAGCGTTCGTCCGGGCTGAAGACCACGGGGTGTTTGAAGGCGGCCATCCAGGCCCCCATGGTGCGCCCCGCGACGACCAGGGGCAGGAAGGCCCAGGAGTGTCGGGCGAAACGTTGGGCCAGCGGCCAGGTGGTGGGGAAGCGTTCGCGGTACTCCTCGGGGGAGGGCAGGTAGATCGCCCGTCCGGTCCGGGCGACTTCGGCGGCCGGATAGTCGGTGTCCAGGCGCATCTCGGTGAAGGGCGCCTCGTCGCCGGGGCTGTGCCCGTGGTGTCCGATGATCGACAGCCGGTCGCCGGCGACTCCGAAGACGGCCAGTCCGTCCGGGCTGAAACCGGGCATGGACAGGGAGGCCGCCACCCGCAGCACCTCCGCCGTGGAGCGGGCTTCGGCCAGGGCCCGGCCGGCGTCCAGCAGGAAGGCTTCGCGGGAGCGTCGCCAGTCCCCGGTGATGGCCGTTCCCGCGCCGCGGAAGGCCGAGGTGCCCGGTTGTGGATCGACCACCTCCTGGAGGGTGCCGATCAGCTCATAGTCCTGGCGGCCGTCGGGCGTGGTGCGCTGGAAGGGCTGGGAGCGGCTGCGCACCGTGCGCAGCACCCGGCCTTCCCCGTCCATGATCCTCAGTCGGGCTTCGGCGAGGTTGCCCTCGGCTACGGCGAGGCTGACGATGGCGTTGATCTCGTTCCAGTCCACCGGGTGGAAACGGGAGCGGACGGTGACCTCGGGCAGGGTGGTGCGCTCGGCGGGCAGGCCGAGCAGACGGGCGGCCTCGCCGTCCAGGCTGACCTGCCCTGATGCGTTGTCCCAGCGCCATACTCCGGTGGCGATGGCGGCCAGGACGTCCTCAATGCGCACCCAGTCATATTTACAGGTCGCGCGTCCGGTCTGCCCCTCGGTCCACCTCCGGGCGGGCGCCCGCCCGCTTACTCCCCACAGCCCAGGGTGCCTGGACGGTAACCTGTTGGGGGTTGTCTGCCAGACCTCCATCCGCCAAGAACACATACGAACTGGATGAACGATGCATCGGTACAGGTCCCACACCTGCGGCGAGCTCCGCGCCTCTGACGTCGACACTGACGTCCGGCTGAGCGGCTGGCTGCACAATCGGCGCGACCTGGGCGGCATCCTGTTCATCGATCTGCGCGACCACTACGGCCTGGTGCAGCTCGTCGCCCGCCCCGGGACCGCCGCCAACGAGGCGCTCAGCCACCTCACCAAGGAGACCGTCGTCCGCATCGACGGCCGGGTGGTCTCCCGCGGCGCCGACAACGTCAACCCCGAGCTGCCCACCGGCGAGATCGAGGTCGAGGTCGGCGAGGTCGAGGTACTCGGCGCCGCAGCCCCGCTCCCCTTCACGATCAACACGGACGACGGGGTGAACGAGGAGCGTCGCCTGGAGTACCGCTTCCTCGACCTGCGCCGCGAGCGCATGCACCGCAACATCATGCTGCGCTCGGCCGTGATCGCCTCCATCCGCTCGAAGATGGTGGCCCTCGGCTTCAACGAGATGGCGACCCCCATCCTCGCCGCGACCTCTCCCGAGGGCGCCCGCGACTTCGTGGTCCCGTCCCGGCTGAACCCGGGCAAGTTCTACGCGCTGCCGCAAGCCCCCCAGCAGTTCAAGCAGCTGCTGATGATCTCCGGCTTCGACCGCTACTTCCAGATCGCGCCCTGCTTCCGTGACGAGGACGCCCGCGCCGACCGTTCGCCGGGCGAGTTCTACCAGCTCGATGTGGAGATGAGCTTCGTCGAGCAGGAGGACGTCTTCCAGCCCATCGAGAAGCTCATGACCGAGATCTTCGAGGAGTTCGGCGGCGGGCGTCACGTCACCTCCCCGTTCCCGCGGATCCCGTTCCGCGAGTCGATGGTGAAGTACGGAAACGACAAGCCGGACCTGCGCACCGACCTGGAGCTCGTCGACATCTCCGACGTCTTCGCGAACTCCGAGTTCAAGGCCTTCGCGGGCAGGCACGTGCGCGCCCTGGCCGTGCCGGACACCGGTGACCAGCCGCGCAAGTTCTTCGACTCCCTCGGCGACTTCGCCGTCTCCCTCGGCGCCAAGGGCCTGGCCTGGGTCCGCGTCGGGGAGAACAACGCACTCACCGGCCCGATCGCCAAGTTCCTCACCGAGGAGAACGTCAAGGTCCTCGCCGAGCGCCTCGGCCTTGAGCCCGGCCACGCCGTCTTCTTCGGCGCCGGCGAGTTCGAAGAGGTCTCCAAGATCATGGGGCCGGTCCGGGTGGAGGCTGCCAAGCGGGCCGGCCGTTTCGAGGAGAACGTCTTCCGGTTCGCCTGGATCGTCGACTTCCCGATGTACGAGAAGGACGAGGAGACCGGCAAGATCGACTTCTCGCACAACCCCTTCTCGATGCCGCAGGGTGGCCTTGAGGCCCTGGAGAGCCAGGACCCGCTGGACGTCCTCGGCTGGCAGTACGACATCGTCTGCAACGGCATCGAGCTGTCCTCGGGCGCGATCCGCAACCATGAGCCCGAGATCATGTTCAAGGCCTTCGAGATCGCCGGCTACTCGCGCGAGACGGTCGAGCAGGAGTTCGCGGGCATGCTCCGTGCCTTCGAGTACGGCGCTCCGCCGCACGGTGGCATCGCACCGGGCGTGGACCGCATCGTGATGCTCCTCGCGGACGAGCCCAACATTCGCGAGACGATCGCCTTCCCGCTCAACGGCAACGCCCAGGACCTGCTGATGGGCGCCCCGACGGAGCTGGACGAGGCCCGCCTGCGGGAGCTGAACATCCAGCTGCGCAAGCCGGTCGTGAAGGAGAAGCCCACGGACGGCCGCCCGATCACGGACGCGGTCCACCCCGACGCGGCGCGCTGAGCACGTCGAGCCTGCTGAAGGGCCCGGGATGCCTTGCGGTTGCGAGGCATCCCGGGCCCTTCGCCATGCACGCCGAACCCGAGCCCGCAGCCGGCCCGGCGTCCACCCAGGCGCCGAGACCCCCTAAGCCTGCCCGGGCCCGTCCAACGGCCGGCTCCTGGCCCGTACGTGCATCCGCTCGCCCTGGCGGCCGAACAGGCTCAGCACCTCCACCGGCCCCTGGCCGGTGCTGCCGAACCAGTGCGGAAGCCGGGTGTCGAACTCGGCCGCCTCACCGGACTCCAGGACGAGATCGTGTTCGCCGAGGACCAGCCGCAGTCGCCCCGCGAGCACGTACAGCCACTCGTAGCCCTCGTGGGTGCAGGGGTCCGGGTTGCTCCGGGTCGGCGGGAGAACCATCTTGTAGGTCTGTAGCGGTCCGGGCTGCCTGGTCAGGGGCAGCACGGTGCTTCCGTTGACCCTCCGAGGCGTCAGCCGGACCCGGGGATCACCCACCTCAGGGGGGCCCACCAGCTCGTCCAGCGGCACCTGGTGTGCCTGAGCCAGTGGCAGCAGCAGCTCCAGACTGGGCTTGCGCTGCCCCGACTCCAGTCGGGACAGCGTGCTCTTGGAGATCCCGGTGGCCTCCGAGAGCGCGGCCAGAGTCATCGCGCGCCCAGTCCGCAGGCGTTTGAGACGGGGACCGACCTCGGTCAGGACACGGGCGATCTCAGGTGAGTGCTCCACCCCGGCATTGCACCCCATCCGTCCCGGAAACAGCAACAACCTTTGCCGGAGCCCGCGCAGGGACCGCAGGGTGACGGCGGAGGTGATCGTGGTGAACGACACGAAGAAGGAACCCGCCCCGAGGGCGTCCGCGAGCGGAGCCCGGTACGACGTGGTGGTGGTCGGCGCCGGTGCCGCAGGACTCAACGCCGCCCTGGTACTGGCCCGGGCCCGCCGGCGGGTGGCGGTGGTGGACGCGGGCGCACCCCGCAACGCCCCGGCCGCCCACATGCACGGGTTCCTCTCCCGCGACGGGATGGAACCCGCCGCCCTGCTGGAAGCGGGCCGGGCCGAAGCGCTGGGCTACGGGGTCGACCTGCTCGACGCCCAGGTGGAACACATCGCACCGGGCTTCCAGGTGACCCTGGCCGGCGGGCCGGTGCTGGGCGCCCGCCGGGTGCTGGTGGCCACCGGGCTGCGAGACCGACTGCCCGAGATCCCCGGGGTGCGCGAACAGTGGGGCAAGGACCTGCTGCACTGCCCGTACTGCCACGGATACGAGCTGCGTGACCAACCACTTGGTGTGCTGGGCACCCGTCCGGCGGCGGTGCAACACGCCCTCCTGCTGCGCCAGTGGTCGTCCGACATCGTCTTCTTCCAGGACGCCCTGGAGTTGAGCGACGCGGACCGCGAACAACTCGCCGCCCGCGGAGTACGCACCGTGGAGGGCGCGGTGAAACGGCTCGCGGTCCACGGGGGCCGGCTGCGTGGGGTGGAGCTCGCCGAGGGCCGCGTGGTGCCCCGCAGCGCGGTCTTCCTCGTCCCGCAGATGGTGCCCAACGACCAGTTGTTGACCGATCTGGGTTGCGTCAAGGACGACCACGGCTGGGTGGTCACTGACCGCTCGGGCCGGGCGAGCGTGGCCGGGGTGTGGGCGGCGGGCAATGTCACCGACCCCAGGGCCCAGGTGGTCACGGCCGCTGGAATGGGGGCTTCCGCGGCATTCGCCCTCAACCACGACCTGGTGGCCGAGGAGGTCCGGGAGGCGGTCGAGCGGAGGACCCGCGACGGTGCCGCTTCAGGACACCTGGCCGCCTCGGCCACCTGAGGGCGAGGACGACGCCGCCCGGTTCACCCCCACCAGTCGGTGGGGGTGAACCGGGCGGCGGGCCGGGCACAGCTCGATCAGGCGGCTGGTTTCTCTTCCAGACGCGGGAACAGCACGGCGCCCTTGGTTACGGTGGCGCCCACCGGCAACAGACCCCAGGCGCCGGCGTCCTGAACCCGCTGGTCGACCAGCGGACCGAGCCCAGCAGCCTCGGCGCCGAGTGAGTCCCACAGTTCCTTGGAGGTCTGTGGCATCACCGGGTTCAGCAGTACGGCCACGGCCCGCAGGGCCTCGGCGGCCGTGTACAGGATCGTCGCCAGCTTGGCCTGGCCCTGCTCAGACGCGTCCTTGGCCACCTTCCACGGCTCCTGCTCCGTGATGTAGCCGTTGACCTGCTTGACGAACTCGAAGATGGCCAGGATGCCGCCCTGGAAGTCCAGTTCCTCACCGATCTTCCGGTCCGCTTCGGTCACGGCCTTCGCCAGCCCCTCGGCGATCGCCTTCTCTGCCTCGCCGCTGGCCGTGGCCGCGGGCAGCGAACCACCGAAGTACTTGCCCACCATGGCCGCCACCCGCGAGGCGAGGTTGCCGTAGTCGTTGGCCAGTTCGGAGGTGTAGCGGGCGGAGAAGTCCTCCCAGGAGAACGACCCGTCCTGGCCGAACGCGATCGCCCGCAGGAAGTACCAGCGGTAGGCGTCCACACCGAAGTGCGAGGTCAGGTCCTGCGGCTTGATGCCGGTCAGGTTCGACTTCGACATCTTCTCGCCGCCGACCATCAGCCAGCCGTTGGCCACGACCCGGCCCGGCACCGGCAGGCCCTGCGCCATCAGCATCGCGGGCCAGATCACCGCGTGGAAGCGCAGGATGTCCTTGCCGATGAGGTGCACGTCCGCCGGGAAGGTCTCCTCGAACTTCGCCGGGTTCTCGTTGTAGCCGACGGCCGTGGCGTAGTTCAGGAGCGCGTCGATCCACACGTAGATCACGTGCTTGTCGTCCCACGGCACCGGGACGCCCCAGTCGAACGTCGAGCGCGAGATGGAGAGGTCCTCCAGGCCCTGCTTGACGAAGTTCACGACCTCGTTGCGCGCCGACTCCGGCTGCACGAAGCCCGGGTTCGCCTCGTAGAACTCCAGGAGCTTGGGGCCGTACTCGCTCAGCTTGAAGAAGTAGTTCTCCTCCTTGAGGATCTCCACCGGCTTCTTGTGGACGGCGCAGAGCTTGGTGCCGTCCTCCGCCTCGATGAGGTCGCCGGGGAGCTTGTACTCCTCGCAGCCCACGCAGTACGGGCCCTCGTAGCCGCCCTTGTAGATCTCGTCCTTGTCGTACAGGTCCTGCACGAACTCCTGGACGCGGTCGGTGTGACGCTTCTGGGTGGTGCGGATGAAGTCGTCGTTCGCGACGTTCAGGTGCTCCCAGAGGGGCTTCCAGGCCTCCTCGACGAGCTTGTCGCACCACTCCTGGGGCGTGACCCCGTTCGCGTCGGCCGTGCGCATGATCTTCTGACCGTGCTCGTCCGTGCCGGTGAGGTACCACACCTTCTCGCCGCGCTGACGGTGCCAGCGCGTGAGCACGTCGCCTGCGACGGTCGTATAGGCGTGGCCCAGGTGAGGAGCGTCGTTGACGTAGTAGATGGGGGTCGTGACGTAGAACGCCTTCCCCTGCTTCTCAGATCCAGTGGCCGCCATGGACGAAATCCTAATGGGCCGACCGGGCAGCCCTCACCGTGAGGCCGGTCCGGCCCCTTTCCCGGTCACGGGAAAGGGGCACCGCCCTGGGTGGACCCGGGCCCCGTCCGGGCGATCTTCCGGACCGGACGCGATGACCGGAAGGGTCCACGGGACGACGTGAGCCGGTGGACCCGCCCACTCAGCCGGCGAGACCTCCAAGGACGCCCTTGTAGAACTCGGTGGCCGACAGTTCGATGGGCGCCGGTCCGGCGTGGAAGAAGCCGGCGTTCGGCGCGTCCAGCTTCCGCAGGAAGTCGAATGCCTTGGCGTCGTACTCGCCGAAGGCCACGAACTGCCAGTGGACCGGGTGGGCCGCCGCTTCCGCCAGGGACTGTCGGGCCGGGCGCACCGCGTCGGGGGCACCGTCGGTCTGGAACAGGACCAGGCTCGGGCCCTCGTGCGCCGACTTCTGAACGTGCGTGAGGACTTCCTCGACCGCACGGTGGTAGCTGGTGCGTCCCATGTGTCCGCACGCGGCGTGCAGCTCGTCCACCCGGCCCGGCTCGTCGCTCAGGGCGAGGTCCGCGACTGCGTCCACCTCGGTGGAGAAGAACACCGTGTGGACGGTGGCCTGCGCGTCGAGGTGTGCGGCGAGTGCCTGGGCGTGCTCGGCGAGGTGGCGGACGCTGCCGTCCTGGTAAAAGGGGCGCATCGACCGCGAACGGTCCAGCACCAGGTAGACCTTGGCGCGGGCGCCGGTCTTTCCGGAGCGCCGCAGGACTCCGCCGGCGGCCTTGTAGGCATCCAGCAGGTGGGGGGCGCTGCGCCGCACCTCGGCCAGAGAGTGCGCGGGAGCGGCGGTCTCCATGCCCGCGCTCTCCGCGGTCCTGGCCCGGCTGGTTCCGGTCTCGGGGGTGACGGTGGCGCTCGCCGGCTCGTCCGGCTCCGTCAGGTCCGCCTCGTGCGCGGGGTGCTGCGGTTCGCCTTCGGCGACCGCCACCGGCTCGGCCAGGACGTTGACCGGCCGCGGGGCCGCCGCCGGTTCGAGGGCGGTGTCGGTCTCCGCGGTGGTGTCGGAGGGAGCCGTGCCGGGCTCCGGTGCGGCCGGGGCCTCGGCCTCGGCGGGGGCCGGCTCGGCCTCGGGGAGCTCGGACTCGGCAGTCGCCGCCGGTTCCGTATCCGCCGCTGCGGGCTCCTCGGCCGGTGTGGACGGACCGCCCGCTGCCGGTGTGCCGGGCCGGTCGCCGGGGACGGACTCGGAGCGGGCCTCCGGGAGCCGGGGCTGCGGGTCTTGGAGGTCCACACCCCCGCGGGCGGGTGAGATGGACGGCGCGAGTCCCGACTCGGTGGCCCGGGGGGACTGCGGCGGGACAGTCGGGTTGTCGAACGAGGCGGCTACCAGCTCCGCGGCGGAGTCCGAGGAGTCAGCGGAGTGCGACCGGGCCGACTCGGCCGACTGGGCTGACTCGGGCGACTTGGCCGACTCCGTCGGCTTCGCCGATTCGGCCCGGTCGGCCTGGGCCGGCAGAGCCGGCGCCTGTTCCGGCTCGGTCGCGGTCACGGTGTCCGTACCGGTTTCGGCGGCGGCCTCCGCCCGATCGCGGCCGAACACCTTGCGCAGCAAGCTCCGAATACCCATGGGCGAGGCCTTTCACATGAGTGGCGTGCGATGTATATCCGTTATGCGGCCGACGCGCGGCCCCTGGGCTGCCGTACCGCGGCCGGGCCGCGGCAAGATCCCTGCCCAGAGTGGACACGTAAGGTTATCGACCGTGGGAGCGGATCTCCGGCAGGGGCGCCCAGGCGCGCCATTGCTACTCGCGCGCCCCCGTCGTCAGCGGAGTCTCTCATTCCGCAGCGGGGCTGTGAACTAGCGCTGTGGTGTGCCGGATTCACCCAGCGTTCATCCGCTCGCTGCCCGGCTGCCGGAAGTCATCCCTAGCGTCCTGGCTGGATTGATTCCGACACGATGTCGGCGCAGGGAGCGTCGTCGTCTAGCCAATCGGAGGACTTACGTGCGCAAGTTGCTTCCGCTCATCGGTACCCCGCACTCGGGCGGTCGTTCCGCGCTCACCTGCCGCTTCCGCTGCGGCGACGCCTGCTTCCACGAGGTGCCCAACACCTCGGACAACGAGTACGTGGGCGATGTCATCGCCGGTGTGCTCTCCCGCCGTTCGCTGATGCGTGCCGCCGCGGTCGTCACGGTGGCCGGTGCCACCGGTGCCGCCGTGGCCGGCCCGGGTGCCGGCGAGGCCGTCGCCGCCACCGCCGGGCGCGCCGCCCCCGAAGCCCTGCGCCGCCGCCACCATGGCGCCGCCCGCGGACTGCGCTTCGACGCGGTAGCCCCGAACACCGCGGACAAGGTCACCGTCCCGGCCGGGTACGCGCAGAACGTCGTGATCCGCTGGGGTGAGCCCATCCTGCGCGGCGCCCCCGCCTTCAACCCGGACAAGCAGAGCGCCAAGGCGCAGGCCGGACAGTTCGGTTACAACAACGACTTCCTGTCCCTGCTGCCCCTGCGGGGCGAGCGGCACCGTCAGGTGCTCGTGGCCAACCACGAGTACACCGACGAGATCTTGATGTTCAAGGGCTACGACGACGCGAACCCCACCCGCGAGCAGGTCGAGATCGCCTGGGCGGCGCACGGCCTGTCGGTGGTCGTGGTCCAGGAGGAGCGGCACAGCGGCAAGCTGACGGCCGTCACCCGCCACCACCTCAACCGCCGCCTCACCGTGACCAGCGAGTTCCGCCTCACCGGCCCGGCCGCGGGCAGCGCCCTGCTGCGGACCTCCGCCGACCGCACCGGTCGCAAGGTGCTCGGCACGCTCAACAACTGCGCCGGCGGCACCACTCCGTGGGGCACCACACTGCACGGCGAGGAGAACTTCAACCAGTACTTCGCCAACGGCGGCAGCGTGACCGAGCCCGTCCAGGCCGCTCGCCTGAAGCGCTACGGCATCGGTGGCGCGGCCTCGGAGCGCAAGTGGGAGCGTTTCGACAGGCGCTTCGACGTGGCGCAGGAGCCCAACGAGGTCAACCGCTTCGGCTACGTGGTCGAGCTCGACCCGTACGACCCGCACTCCACCCCGCGCAAGCGCACCGCGCTCGGCCGTTTCAAGCACGAGGCCGCGCAGCCCCGGCTGACCGCGGACGGCCGCCCGGTCGTCTACATGGGCGACGACGAGCGCTTCGACTACTTCTACAAGTTCGTCTCCTCGCGCCGGATGAAGAAGGGCTCCTCCCGCGCGGCCCGCGAGCACAACCTCACCCTGCTCGACCACGGCACGCTCTACGTCGCCAAGCTGACCGGGGACTCGCCGGCCGCCGAGATCGACGGCTCGGGCAAGCTTCCCGCCGACGGCGCCTTCGACGGCTCCGGGCAGTGGATCCCGCTCGCCACCGGCGAGGTCTCCCACGTGGAGGGCATGACCGCGCAAGAGGTGTACGTCTTCACGCGTCAGGCCGCCGACAAGGTGGGCGCCACCAAGATGGACCGCCCCGAGGACGTGGAGCCCTCGCCGCGCACCGGCCGCGTCTACATCGCGCTGACCAACAACAAGGACCGTGGCGCCGCCGGCAAGCCCGCCGCGGACGAGGCCAACCCGCGCAACCAGAACAAGCACGGCCAGATCCTGGAGCTCGCCGAGCACTGGGACGACCCGGCGGGCGACGGTTTCGCCTGGCGGCTCTTCCTGGTCGCCGGTGACCCGGACGACCCGGCGACCTACTTCGCAGGCTTCCCTAAGGACAAGGTCAGCCCGATCTCCTGCCCGGACAACGTGGCCTTCGATCCGCACGGAAACCTGTGGATTTCCACCGACGGCAACCAACTCGGCTCGCACGACGGCCTGTTCGGTGTGGCCACTTCTGGTGAGCGCCGTGGTGAGTTGAAGCAGTTCCTGACGGTTCCGCGCGGCGCCGAGACCTGTGGCCCGATCATCCAGGACCAGCGCGTACTGGTGGCCGTGCAGCACCCCGGTGAGATCGACGGTGCCTCCGTCGAGAACCCGCAGTCGGTGTGGCCCGACGGACCGGGCAAGATCGTCCGGCCGGCGGTCGTGAGCGTCTGGCGCAAGGACGGTCGGGACATCGGCGTCTGAGCCGACCCACGGAACCTCGTGGTTCGAAGGCCGAGCCGCCCGTGAGCAGCGGAAGCGGTCCAGCTGTAGGGCGGGGGCACTCCGGGTGGCGGGGTGCCCCCGCTGCGTTCGCCCCACCTGCTCGGGTCGTGCCTCAGGTGACCTGCGGTGCGGCGATCGCCCGGGCCGCCGCCACCTCCTGCCAGACGGGTGCGAGCACCCCCGTCGGCTCCGGCCCGGCTTCCGGCCCGGGCCCGGGGGGTGGGCCCTTGGGGACGGTCGCCGACCGCACGTCTGCCGCCAGCTCGGCCACAGCCGCGGTCAGCCGAGTGACCTCGGCCTCGGCTGGCTCCGGTGCGCCGTGGTTGACCCGTACCCGGGCGGCGGTGGTGGCGTCCACGATGCGTTCGACGGCGACGACCAGGGGCCACCAGGCCGCGGCCCGGGCGCCGGCCGGCGGGGGTTCGGTCAACGCCCGCTGGAACTCGGCGCGGACTGCCGAGAGCTCGCGGTAGATCTGTCTGCGGGCCCGGAGCCGGGCGGCGCGGGCCGGGTTGCTCAGGCGTGGATCGCTCAGCGCGGCGGGGGACAGGGTCGCGGTGGAGGCCCGGGCGGTGGGACCGAAGGCGCGTTCCACGTAGCGGGCGGCGTCATCGACGGCCTTGGCCAGCCTGTCACCGATCCGGGTGCGCCAGCTCTCCGGCCACAGCAGGTAGCCGGCGACCAGGGTGATGGCACAACCGATCAGGCTGTCCACCAGGCGTGGCAGCACCAGGTCGAAGCCCTGGTGGTTCAGCTGGTCGGACAACAGCAGGATCACCGGGGTGATGGCCGCGGTCTGGAAGGCGTACCCGCGGGCAGAGAAGACCGGGATCAAAGCGCCGAGCGCCACCATCACCGGCACGTCCCACCAGCCGCGGGGGACTTCTGCGAGTACGGCTGCTGCCACGACCAGACCGCCGGCGGTGCCAAGAGCCCGGGTGACCGCCCGTGAGAAGACCGACCCGAAGTCGGGCTTCAAGACGAAGGTCACGGTCAGGGCCACCCAGTAGGAGCGTTCCACCGGAACGAGCGAGACCAGCGACTGGGCCGTCCCCACGCACAGCGCCAGCCTCAGCCCATACCGCCAGGAGGCGCCGGAGAGCATCACCTCTCGGGTGGCCCGGCGGATCCGCACGCCCAGGGCCGCCGGTCGGCCCAGTCGGTCGTCCACGTTGTAGGGGTTGGGGTCGGTGGTGTGGACGATGGTCGCGGCGTGGCGCAGCGCCGTGTCGATGGCTCGTTCGGCGGGGGTGTTCGGGGCGGGGAGGTCGGGGCCCGCTTCGGGGCGGGCCTTGGTGCGTTCCTCAGCCACGGCCACGCCGAGTTCCCGCACCGCCGCGGGGATCTCCGGGGGTAGGGGGCGTCCGCGTTGGTGAGCGGCCGGGGCGGCTTCCACCAGCGGGATGATGACGTTGAGCTGGGACAGTAGCCGCACCTGGGACTGGCTGCGCCCGTGCACCCGGGCCCGGCGCGCCAACAGCAGGTCGTACGCCTGGTTGAGGGCTTGGGTGACCTGCTGGCGCCGCTCCTCGTAGGCGGGTGAGCCGGCGGCCTCGTAGAGCTCGGCCAGGGAACGGTAGGTGGCCGCGACCGCTTGTCGCTCCGGTTGCTTGCGGCGCAGCGGCCAGCCCAGCAGGGAGAGCAGCAGGACGAAGAGTCCGCCGCCGCTCAGCAGGAGGGGGGCGGTCCACCAGGGCTCGGGCAGGGCGAGTCCGGCTCCGATGACGGCATTCAGCAGGAGGAGCAGTCCGGACACGGAGGCGACCGTGCCGATGGAGGAGATCATTCCGGAGATCAGCGCGACGAGGGTGAGCACGCCGACCGCGACCCAGCCGTGCCCGTAGACCAGCGTGCCGAGGGTGACGCCGAGGGCTCCGAAGAGCTGGGGGACGGCGATGTTGAGAACGCGCATCCGGTACGCGTCGGCGGTGTCGCCGATCACTGCGGACAGGGCGCCCATGGACATCAGGGCGCCGTACTCGGGTTCGTCGAGGGCGAAGCCGACGGCCAGCGGTGCGGCGAGTGCGATTCCGGCGCGCAGCGCAGCGGCCCAGGGAACGGGCGCGGGGGTCGGGCGCAGGCCGGCGAGGAGCCAGGCCGGGGGTGCGAGCGTCCGTCGCTCTTCGGACCGTGCCTGTTCCGTGCTCATGCCGCCGCTCGCGAATCGTTCCTGCCCTGCGGGGCGAGCTGCCCCTTGTGTGCCGTACGGATGAGCTTAGGCGTTTTGCCCGATGAGTCGGACGGTGCCCCGATGCTTCGGGCCGGAGTCGCGCAGCCCGCCGAAGGTGATCCACTTGCCGGTCGGTGAGGACGGGTGTGCCCTGGTGGATGGGGGTGGGCGACGGGAAGGAGCCCCGACATGGCACATGCCGCACCCCGCGCGAGCTCGCGCCACCTCGACAGCTTGAAGTCCCTGCACACCAGCACGTGGGCGGTGCCGGTGGTGCTCGGCATCATCTACGGCTTCTGGGCGTCCAACATCCATCGCCAGGCCGCGGCGGTCACCGTGGCGAACTTCGTCTTCGGCCTCGTGTGCTTCGTGGCCTTCACCGCGCTGATGATCACGACCGGCCGGCTGGGCCAGGTCCTGCCGCGCGAGCTGCACGCGGCGGCCTACGGAGCCTTCGCGGGTATCGCCGCCGGTTTCCTCAAGAGCCTCACCAACGAGTCCGTACTGCGCTCGGCCTGGGTGGGGGTCGTGGTGGGTGTCGGGGTGGGTGCCTTCTCGTTCTACCGCTTCTACACGCGGGAGAAGTGAGGTCCGGGACCGCCCCGCGCGGTCCGTTCGGATCCGACCGCCCGCTGCGGGTGGCCGCCGGAGCTGGTCCGGGGGCCACCCGCAGCGGCGTCCTCGCGGCTACCGGGCCGGTGGGGTCGGCGACTCCTGCCGTTCCGGTTCCGGCTCTGCGGTGACGGCCGGGTCGGTCTGCGGGTCGGCCTGCTGCTTTCGGCACGCCACGGACTGGGGGGCCGAACGGGTGGCCTCCGCGCGCAGCATCGCGTTCAGGGCGGCAAAGGGGTCGATGGGCATGGCGAAGTCCTCGCGGTGTGGTGGATGGTGCGTTGCTGGTGGGCGAGGGGCACCGGGGCGGGTGCCGGGGCGCTCAGCAGCGCAGGACCACGCAGCGCAGCGCGGGCGGCACCGCGGGGAGGGGGAAGGCCACGCGAGGGCGGAGGGCGGTGGTACGCGGCGCCGAAGGTCGAACGGCACGGGCCGTGTCCGGTTGACGCACCTGCTCCCGGGCGCCCGGCCGCAGACCGAACCGGGGGGCGGCGTCGACCGGGTCGACCGGGCCCTCACCGGGTTGTTCGGCAGGAGCGGAGATGGGGGGAGTTTCGGCACGGGCGGGAGCCCCGGTGCCGAGCCCGCAGAGGGCGAGCAGGGTGATGCACAGGACGGTCAGCACGCGGACCGGGAGCCGAGCGCGCCGGGTCGGGCCGGGTGTCGCCACCCGGCCCGACCCGTTCGGAGCGTTCGTCGCCCGCTTCCCGCTCATGGAGGGGATGTGCCCGAACCTGCCGCTTCCTTGGCGTGCTCGGGCGCAGAACCCCTCGACCGGGGGACAGGGCGTTGCCGTGCGCTACGCCGCGGCGGTGTTCTCCGACGCGGGCACGGATTCGACCGCGCAGGTGTCGGCCGGATTCAGGACCCGCTCCGCGAAGTGCGCGAAGACCAGGCCGAAGGCAGCCCACAAGGTGGACTGGATGGCCAGCGAGGAGAGTCGGAACTCCCAGAGGAGAGTGGCGGGGAAGCCCACCGGGACCTCCCCCACGGCGGGGAGGAAGCCGTAGGCGAGGGCAATGGTCGCGACGAAGAAGATCCCGCCGGCGGCGCTTGCGTTCCAGTGGCCGAGGCGCGGTGCGAGCCGGCGTCCGAGGATCGTCGCCGCCGCTGCCAGCAACGCTCCGAGGATGATCATCAACAGGTAGAGGGCGGTTCGTTTGCCCGCGGTGTCGGGGTCTCCGACGGCCGGTGGGTTCGCCGGGTACTTGAAGAAGGGGACGAGCGTGATGACCACGAACGCGCCGGCGGTGACCAGGCCCGCCGTGGCGCGTGGGCCGAAGCGGCCCAGTCGACCCAGTGCGTAGGCGAAGACCAGCGCCGCGATGCCGCCGAGGGCCACCCCGTACAGCAGGACACCGGTGGCGAGGCCCGCCGTCGACTGGAGCGCCCGGCTGACGACCTCTTCGCCGTGCTCGTGGGCGCCGCCGCCCGCGGCGTGTTGGTGGGAGTGGGCTTCCTCGATCGCGATGGCGGCGTCCACGTGGGGTTCGCCGAGGAAGTACGAGACGAGTAGGGCGAGCAGGCCGGCGAGGGCGCCCGCCAGCATGCCCCGTACGAGCAGGGCTCTGACGGAATGCGTTGTCACGTGCTCGCCCCTCAGTGGCAGGGGAAGCCGAGGAGGTGGCGTCCGTCGTGCAGCCACTCGTGGACTCCGCTGCCACTGACCACGGCCGTGGCACCCTGTTCGGCACCGACGAAGTAGAGCAGGACAAGCATCAGCACGCCGAAGAAGACCACCCAGGGGGCGAGGTCCTTGGCGGAGACGGGGGTGATCGGCGCCGGTGCGGCAACCGGTGTGGGCACGGCGGACTGAGCCATGGCAGAACCTCCTGGGGAACAACGCGTCCCGGTCGTTGGTGCTCTGGTCCGTGGGGGGCGGGTCTGACTCTCACAGTGGCGCGACCGTGCCGGATTCTCACCGGACTTCCGTCCATCCCAGCGGTATGTCGAGGGGACGGTACCGCTTGTCGGGCATGACGGCTACCCGCGCGCGCTCAGCGCGCGCGCCCCACCATGCGCCGGGCCGGTATCCTCGCCCCCATGTCCATCCAACTCCTCCTCATCACACCCGTGTTGGACGACTTTGCCCGTCGTGCCCGGTTCGGCTCCGGCGGGGCCAGTGATGTGGCCGCGCTGGAACGGGCCCGAACGGTGCGTGCCATCGCCGCCCTGCCGGGCGGGGGTTCATGCTGGAGGTCCCCCTCGTCACGCTGCCGGGACACGGCGCTGGCCCTCCGCCTCGACGGGCGGGAGGCAGCCCACTTGCGGGACCTCGACCTCGGCCGCTGGCAGGGGCGCACCCTTGAGGAGGTGGCGGCGCAGGAGCCGGAGGCGGTGGCCGGCTGGCTCTCGGACCCGACTGCCGCACCGCACGGCGGAGAGCCGCTGAACGCCCTCCTCGACCGCGCCGGCGCCTGGCTGGCCCAGGTCGCGGCGGCAGGCTCTTCCCCGGTACTGGCGGTGATGGAACCCGCAGTGGTGCGGGCCGCGGTGGTGCACGCCCTGGAACTCCCGCCGCAGGCGTTCTGGCGGATCGACGCCCGCCCCCTGACCGTGACCGAACTCAGCGGGCACGCGGGCCGCTGGAACCTGCGTCCGGGGCAGAGTCTGGACGGCCCACGGCTGGGCCTGGCGCCGCTGCCGCCGCCCGCCGCCGGCCGTGGCCGGGCCGGCCCGGCGGCGGATCTCCCACCCGGCGCGTGAGGCGCCTGAGCGCCGCGGTCAGGCGGTGATCCAGTCACTCGTCGCGATCACCGGGTGTACGCCGTCGCGGTGCACGGTGCCCTCGATCAGGCCGTACATCCGGTCCGCCGCGTAGTAGACCTCGTGTTCGTTCTTCAGACCGAAGGGCTCCAGGTCGACCAGGAAGTGGTGCTTGTTGGGCAGGTTGAGCCGGACCTCGTTGACCCGGGGGCAGTGGTCGAGGACCCGTTCCGCCATCTGGTTGAGGGTCTGCTGGAGCGAGTAGCTGTAGGTCTCGGCGAAGGCCTGGAGCAGATGGCGCCGGACCTTGCGGTAAGCCTGGTCCCAGTCCGTGGACGGGTCCTCGGCGGCGAGGGCCGAATGCGCCCAGCGGGCGGTCACCTTGGTGGCCAGGATCCGGTCGTAGGCCTCGGTGAGGGTGGTGTACCGGTCCTTGAGGTAGCCGTGGAACTCGGAGTTCGTCGAGTTCAGCACCGTCAGGTCACTCAGCCCGCTCAGCACCGTCAGACCACTGGTCTCGCTGTAGGTGATCTGCGCGGTGCGCACCTCTTGGCCCTTGCGGACGAAGGAGTGCTGCTCCTTGCGGGTCGGCACGGGGATCCGGTCCCAGGCGAACTCCTCGATCCGGATCTGCGCCTCGCGGATCGGCTCCTGTGAGGAGACGAAGTGCCGGGCGAGGAGGATGCCGAAGGCCTCCGGCGAGGTGACCCCGTGCTCCTTGGCGAACGCGTACACCGTGTTCTTGGTGGTGTCCGTCGGCAGGCAGTTGGCGTTGTCGCCGCTCAGGTGGACCTCGCGGAACTCGCCGCGCAGCGCCACCGACACGTTCAGGTCGCGGATCTCGTGCCAGGAGCCGTCGTTGCCCTTGCGGGTCATCTTGACGATGCGGTTCTCGGCCTTGCCGTACTGGTTCTGCGCCAGAATGTGCTTGCTCACGCGCTGTTCGTCCCTTCGGGTACCGGATGCGGGCATCCCGTACGCCCGACGTCCGGTGCCGCCCGCGCGGTGCCGCGGGGCGAGCACCCCCCGCCGTCCGGCCCCCGCGGGGGCCGCCCCGGGACTGACGCGCATCCCGGTCCGTAGGTGCTGTGCCTGGGATTGCACCACGCGGGGGTCGGCCCTGGAAGGTGACGAATCCTCCGAGAACCGGCACCCGGTCCTCGGTGTTCCACCCAAACGGGGCGTTCCTGAACGACTCAGGGGGTCAGGACGATCTTTCCGGGGAGGCGGCCCGACGCGCTCAGGCGCCAGGCCTGCGCCGCCTCGGCCAACGGCAGCGTCCGGGCCACCCGTACCGAGAGCCGCCCGCTCTCCGCGAGCTCCGTCAGATGCGTCAGCCCCTGATGGTCCGGACGTACCCACAGCTGGTGGGCGCCCTTGGCCGCCGCTTCCTGGTCGGCGATGGACACCACCCGGGTTCGGTCCCGCACCAGCTGTTGGAGGACCTCGACGGCGTTTTCGCCGTGCAGGTCGAGTGCTGCGTCCACGCCCTCGGGAGCCAGCGCCCGTACCCGGTCGGCCCACTTGTCCCCGTACCGGACGGGCTGCGCGCCGAGGGCCCGCAGGAAGTCGTGGTGGTGCTCGCCCGCGGTGCCGATGACGTGGGCGCCGTGGGCGAGGGCGATCTGCACGGCGAGCGAGCCGACCCCGCCGGCCGCCGAATGCACCAGCACGCTCTCCCCGGCGCGCACGCCGACGCGTTGGAGCGACTGGTGGGCGGTGAGCCCGGCCAGCGGTAGCGCGGCGGCCTCCTCGAACCCCAGGGTGCGCGGCTTGCGGGCGAGGAGCCGCACCTCGGCGGAGACCAGCTCGGCGTACCCGCCGAGCTGTACCCAGTCCTTGCGCACGTACCCGTACACCTCGTCACCGACGGCGTAGTCGAAGGTGTCGGGGCCGAGCGCCTCGACCACTCCGGCCACGTCCCAGCCGGGCACGTAGGGGAAGCGGGTCTCCAGGAACGGATCGAGGTAGCCGGCCGCCAACTTCCAGTCCACCGGGTTGACTCCGGCCGCCCGGACCCGTACCAGTACCTCGCCGGGGCCGACTTTGGGATCGGGGACCTCGGTCAGCTTGAGGTCATCGGCCGTACCGTGTGCGTGCAGTGTGATTGCTTTCATGTTTCCGGCAACCGGGCCCGGTTCGTGGGGCATTCCGATCCGATCGGGTCGCCGGGCTCATTTCACACGAGTGAAACGATTGGCCGGACGAGACGACCGTCCGTACCGGCGCGGGGTCAGACGAACAGGAAGGCCGCAGCCGTGGTCGCGCCCAGTGCCGAACCTGCGAGGGTCTGAGCCACCGTGTGGTACCCCAGGGCGACCCGGGACCAACACACGGCGGCGGCGAGGGCTGAGAGACCCAACCAGCCGGGGGAGTGCGCCGCGGCCAGCAGGGCCACCACCGCCGCGGCGACCGCCGCATCCACCGAGATCTTCCAGACGGTGTTCACCGTCAGCAGTCCCACCGTCATCAGCCACAGCGCGAGCATGGCCGCGAGGATCCCAGCGGGAGCACCACCCAGCACCATCACCAGCGATCCGGTGCCGATCGAGCCGAGGATGACGAGAAAGATCGGGGCCCGCTGGGTCCGGTCCACCACATGGCGGTCGCCCCAGGTGCCGCGTGCCCGCTCCCATTCGATGTAGCCGGCGGGGACCAACCCGGCGCACAGGGCGCCGAGCAGGCCCCACGGCAGCCCGGTCCAGTTGCCCGCCGACGCCCAGCCGATGCCCAGCATGCCCACGAGCAGGACGTTCCGCGGCTGGAGGAGGTCGGTCACCCGCCGCGCGGCGCGGGCCCGGCCGGTTTCCGGCGCCGCGTCCCGGTCTGCGGGACGCGCGGCGGAGCTGGTGTTCATGTGGACCTTCCTTCCCTCAGGGCGTCCATCCGGGGGGCCGTGGCGGTGTCCGGACCCAAGGTGCGCACCCGTTGCGGGTCCAGCGACCGGTGCGCGGCAGCGACCCGGACCAGCCAGGCGACCTCGCCGTCCTGATCGGCGGCGTGCTTGTCCTCCATGGCCGCGGCGCCGCCCGGGGCGGCGCCGCCCGCCTTCGCGTGGAGGGCGGCGGCGATCCAGTAGGCGTCGGCCAGCGGGCCCGCCTCCTGCGGCCGGCCGGGACGGTCCAGGGCTGCGGCGGCCTTGGCCGCCCGCAGCGTCTCGTCCGGCACGTAGTGCCGCAGTTTCTCCACCGCATCGGCGATATCGGCGACCCAACGGTCCACCCGCAGGTCCGCTGGGGTGCTGAAGCGGGTGAGCTCGCGCAGCAGCGGGGCCGGAGTGGTGAAGGGCTGCTCGGGGAAGGCCGTCATGAGCGCCCGCCACAGCGGGTAGAGCCTGATCTGGGCCCGCCACAGCCGCACGCGGCGCCAGCCCTTGTTGCACGCGGGTACGGACGCGCCCACGGAGAAGAAGGCGAACAGCACGATCTGGGCGAGCTCGGTGGTCTTGTCGAAGCCCTGGGCGAAGTCGACGCTCGGCTGGTCGACCACGCTGACCCACAGGAACAGGGTGCGGCTGACGGTGTAGGCCACCCCGATGAACATCGCGAAGGTCATCATCCCGAGCCCGATCCGCAGGTGGCGGGCGGTAGCGTGGGAGGTGGCCAGCGCCCACTGGTAGGCGCAGACGGCGGAGGCCGCGCCCAGGTAGAGGTAGAAGACGCTCATGTAGAGGGTGGCCCCCCACTCGCCGGCGTGGTCGGAGACGAACCGGTCGGAGGGGGCGGAACGGTCGACGACGGTGAAGAAGAGGACCGTCAGCAGGACGAGCGTGGCGACCGAGGCCTTGGCTGCCACAGCCTGCACCGTGCGGGCGAAACGCACGTGGCGGGGCACCACACCGTCCGTCGGGTAGCCCCCGTAGATCGCGACGATGTAGCTGAGGATGGCCAGGATCGCGATGGTCGCCGTGTAGTGCTTGATCAGTACGGCGAGGTCGACGACCTGGCTGTGGTTGAGGGCGGTGCGCACGGCGTAGGTCTTCGTCCACAGGGCGGCGGCGAAACCGGCGTAACAACCCCACAGTGCCCGGCGTCTGCGGTCCTCCTCGTCGCCCCAGAGCGCGGCTGGCATCCGCCAGAGGGCGACGGCGGTCATCAATGCGGCTATGAGGTAGCCGGCGAGGTCGAGCGGGGTCAAGGCAGTCCTCGGGGAGAAGGGCCGGTCGGCGGTGAGGGGCGGGGTCAGCGGTGGTCCTGGGGGCGGCGGAAGAAGCCGCGTCGGCGGTGGGCCACCGGTCGGGAGAGGGAGTTGGCGAGACGGCCGAGCATGTCGTCGCTGGTGACGTCGCGGGCCATGCGGGGGATGAGTGAGGCGCCGAACTCCGCGACCCGCTCGTCGTGAGTGTCGTACTGCGCGCGGGCCTGGACGGTGGTGCCCGACCGGAGCATTCGGGTGATGAGCGAGGGGTCGAACACCGGCAGGAGTCGGCGCATCTGCTCGGCGTCCAGCGAGGTGCCGTGGTCGAACCACTCGTGGCACAACTCGTGCAGGATCACGTGCTGCGTCTGGTACTCCGTGGGGCGCCGGCGGTGCAGGACGATGCTGGTGTCGCCGGACTTCAGCCGCAGTCCGCAGGCGGCGTTCAAGCGTGCCAGCCGGTCCGGCATCTCCCGTACCAAGATGGTGCGTCCGCGGGCCGCCTCCATGTTCGCGACCAGCCCCTCAATGCTGAAGGGCGTGGGGATGGGGAGGTCGGCGAGCCCTGCCTCGCACTCCCTACGCAGTGCGCGCATCGACATGGAGCCCTCTTGATCGTCGTCACCGGCGTGACACCGATCGGGGAGTTTAGTTCAGCTACCTGAGTCGTGGGTTTCGGGCCCTGGCTGTGGGTCGAAGCGTGCGTCGAAGCCGGACTCCTGCTTGGCCTTGGCGTCTTCGAGCAGAGAGAGGGCGAACTGGAGGAGTTCGGCAGGCAGTCCGTCATCGCCTTGGCCGCGGGCGGCGATTCCGCTGATCTCGCCGGTGCGGCGCAGGGCGAGGAACTGTAGCCCCGAGACGACGTCGTCGACGAGCTCGGACTCTTCTTTGAAGAACCGCCAGTCGACGCCGAAGCCGAGGCCGAGGGCCTTGAGGATCTCTTCGGACGGCTGGGTGACCTTGCCGGCCAAGATGTTGGAGAAGTAGCTGTGCGACAGTGACCCGCCACGCTCTTTGACCAGGTCGGAGAAGGTGCGGCCGGAGATCTTCTCGCCGGGGAAGGTCTTCTCCAGCATGTACTCGACCTTCTGCTGCAACGTCTGCAGCTCGGGGGTTCGTTCTCCGTCGCTGTCCATGCTGGTCCCCACGTCCACGTCCACCGCGCATCCCCGGTCGGAACCGGCTTGCGCAAACACTCTACGTCACTGTTAACTCGAAAAAACACGGGCAGGGGGCCACGAGGGGAGCCCCTTGCTCGTGTGGATGCGTGCTGCGCCCTGCCCGAATCGCCCCGGGAGAGGTGTAGCCCTTCGCGACGGGGGATGCACGAAGGGCTACACGTAGATTATGACATCTTGTCAGCCACTGCCGAGTAATCCGAGCGGGCTGCCCGGAAATTGACGGTCATTCGAGACCGGGCCCGCCCCGCGCCATGCACGGGACGGGCCCGGTGGACCTCAGCCGCCGAGGTCGGGGCGTTCCGTCACCCGCAGCGAGTTGAGCAGCGGCTTGCCGTATCCGCCGCGCGCCACGAAGCGCACGTTGAGCACCCCGTCGGTGACCGCGACGGTGTAGCTCCGCCGCAGGGCCGTGTACGGGCCCGCCTCCAGGGCGATGTCCAGTGCGGGCAGCACCTGGGTGCCCTCCGCGAGGACGTCGAAGACCCGCTTGTTGGGCCGGGTGCGGGAGAGCTCCGCGAAGCCGAGTTCCACCGTGTAGAGACCGTTCGGCACGTTGTCGAAGCGGTACTCGTACATGCCCTCACGAGCGTCCCGGAACAACTGCTGGTCTTCGGTGCCCGCGATGGCGTGCCGGGTGGACTTCGTTGCGGACTTGCCGCGGTAGCCGTGGCCGCCTTCGGTGTACTTGCGGTCCGGGGACCAGGAGTCACCGAGGGCGTCGACCCCGCCGGTGCCGGCGCCGACGTCCAGCGCCGCCCGGTAGCGCGGCACCACGGCCTTGACCGGCAAGGTGAGTTCCGGACTGCGGCCCGACTGCGAGACGATGGTGACCTCGGCGGTGAGCACCGTGCCCGGCTGCTGGTCGCTGGTGTCCACGGTCACCTGCACCGCCTGCTCTGCTCCGGTCGCCAGCTCCCCCGAGACCGGGCTGAGCGACAGCCACGGCGCGCCCTCCACGAGCGCGTAGGCGGTGGGGAAACCGGTGTTGGTCAGTTTCACGGTGCGGGTGCGCCGTTCGTCCGGTGGGAGGACGACCTCCAGAGCCGGGGTGGAGGCCGCCACCTTGCCGGTCTCCAGCGACTGGGTCAACGAGGTGACCTGGTCGGCCGTGATCGTGGCCGTGGAGGTGCCCGGCTGGTAGGCCGGGGCGGTGACGCTGACCGGGTGTTGGCCGGTCGGACCCTGGACGACGTAGCCACCGTCCGCGGACGTGGAGGTGGTGATGGCGCCGCCACCTTCGCCGACCGTCACGCTGGCGCCCGCCACGCCTGTGCCGTCGTTGGCGTCCAGGACCCGCCCGGAGACGACTCCGCTCTTGGTGGTGCGCAGGGCCACCGTGAGCCCGGCGCTGAGGACCGGTGTGTTGAAGGAGTAGCGGAAGGCGTCGGTTCCGGTCGCGTTCTCCACGCCGATGGTGGCGCTGGAGCCGGCGGGCAGCCCGACCCCGGTCGCGTCCTTGTAGTGGTAGGAGATCCGCCCGTCCTCGCCGATCACGGCGGCGAAGGTGAACCGGTCTCCCTGGGCCGACCAGTGCGCCGCCCGCCGCCACTCGACGATGAACGCGCGGTGCGGGGCGGTGCCCGTCACGGCGGTGAACACCCCGGAGTCCTCGGATCCGCCGATCACCAGGTCGTCCCAGAACGGGTAGAGCGCGGCGTTGGGCGTGGCCGCGCTCGGTATGTCGCCGTTGAAGTCGCCGCCCTGCGCCCCTCCGAAGCTGATGACGCCGTTGGTGCTGATGTGCGCTGCCGGGTAGGTCTTGCCGTACAGCGGTACGGGGAAGGGCAGTTCAACTCGTTCGGTGGTGTTGTCCCCGGTGAGGGCGATCTTGTGGTCACCGGCCGGGAAGGCACGGGTGCCGGTGGCGCAGGCGTACCCGTAGGTGTCGGTGCGCTCCGGTAGGACGACCTCGGTGCTCGTGTCACCGGCGATGGTGACCTGTGAACTGCCGTTCGTCACACACCGGGAGGGGTGGCTGGCGCGGACCTCGTAGGTGCCGTGCGGCAACGTCACCTCGAAGTGGCCCTGGTCGTCGGAGACCGCCGTGACCGGAGTGCCGTCCACGGTGACCCTCGCGCCGCTCGCCGGGGCGCCGGCCGCCGTGACGGTGCCGGTGAGCTGCGCCGAGGGTGCTTGGACCAGTTGGAAGTCGGCCGTGGCGGTGGTTTCCTCGGTCACTTCGGCGTCCGCGGTTGTCGTGGCGTAGCCGAACTTGCCGGCGGTGAGAGCGTAGGCGCCGACCGACAGCGCCGGGAAGAGATAGGTGCCGTCCTCAGCGGTGGTCGTCGTCCGGTCGGTCGGGCCGTTGGCGCTGACCCGGGCACCGGCGACGGGGGAGCCGTCCGCGGTGACGGTGCCGGCGAGTGCGCCGACGGCCCCGCGCGGGGAGGCCGTCACGGCGGCGAGCGCGTCGAGCCTGCCCTCGCCGAAGACGTTGTTGTCCTCCGCGCTCCCTCCGCAGCTGGTGTTGTCGGTGTCGATCGCCGTGCTGTCCAGCAGGGCCTCGGTCTGTGCCACGTCGCCCGCCAGGGCGGGGGCCGCGGACCACATCAGGGCGACGGTGGCGGCCGTGTGCGGCGATGCCATGGAGGTGCCGGAGAAGGCCGCGTAGCCGCCGTCGGGCACGGAGGAGCGGACGTTGACGCCGGGCGCCGCGAGATCCGGTTTGATGGCCCCGCTCGGGCCCTGCCCGCGCGAGGAGAAGGAGGCGATGGCGTCGTTGATGTCGAAGGCACCGGAGGAGTACGAGGCGGCGTAGTCCCCGGGAGAGCCGCTGGTGGCGCAGCCCGGGCCGGAGTTGCCGACGGAGAACGCCGGGAAGATGCCGGCCGCCCGCCAGGCGGTCACGATGTCCTGGTACCAGTCGTCGTGCAGGGAACTGCCCCAGGAGTTGTTGACGACGTGGGGTGCCTGGTCGGGGCGGGGGTTTTGACCGGCCCGGTCCGTAGGGGCGACGATCCACTGGCCGGAGGCGAGCAGCGAGGACTCCGAGCAGGAACTGGTCTCACAACCCTTGGCCGCGATCCAGCGGGCGCCCGGCGCCACACCGATCTTGTTGGCCCCGCCGTCGTCGCCGACCATCGTGCCCATGGTGTGGGTGCCGTGGTCGTTGTTGTCGCAGGGTGCCTCGCCCGCGCAGACGGCGGCGGGGTCGAACCAGTTGTAGTCGTGGCTGTAGCTGCCGTCGGCGTTGCGGCCCCGGTACTGGTCCTTCACCGCCGGGTGGAGGTAGTCGACGCCGCTGTCGATGTTCGCGACGACGATGCCTTCGCCGCGGACCCCGAGTCGTTCCCAGACCTCGGGCGCCTTGATGCGGTCGATGTTCCACTCGACGGCGTCCACCTGGTTGTGCCGGGTGCCGGCGAGGGGTTTGGGGATCGACACCCTTTCCTCCGCGTCGATCCGGGTGACCTCGGGGCGCTGGGCCACGGCGGTGGCGAGCTTCTCGCCGCCGACCACCCGGATCGCGTTGGTGATCCAGTACGAGGTGTACTCGGCGCGTACGCCGTCCAACAGTTCGATCAACTCGGCCTGGGATCGTCGGGCGTAGTCCGTCTTTGCCCGGTACACGGCTTCGGCCTTCTCGGCCCTGGTCTGCTGCCGTGCGGCCGTGGTGAGATCGGCGCTTCCGGCCAGTCGCACCCAGAACGCGGTCTTGCCCTGGTCGAGCTGGGCCCTCAGCTTCGTGTCGATCTTGCGTTCGGCGAGTGTGCGGGAGGGGGTCGGCTGGGGTTCGGGCGCCGCCGCCGCTGTGCCCGCGCCGAGCGGTAGCAGCAGGATCGAGCCGAATGCGGCGAGCGCCGCGCGTAACCGGGTGTTCCGTCTTGCCACGTGGTCTCCTCAAGCCTCTTGTGCAGGAAGGACGTGCGTGGTGCGGGTGCTTGGTGCCGTCATCCTGTGAGGCACCTGTGAGCACGCGGTCATGGTGAGGGGCTCGCCATGGCCATTACAAGAGCGCCTGTTCGAGCCAGTTCGATCCGGCCGCATCGAACTGGCCGGATCGGGCGAGTCGGGCAGATCCGGTGTGCGGGAAATATGATGAGACGCGGTGTTTCCGACCCGGGAGAGGGCCATGACCCGACGTCGCCCTACCCGATCGGCGAGCACAGAGGACTTGCTGAGCACGCTGGGGCGGCTCACCGCCCAGGCGCGGGAGAGCGCTGAGCTCCAGCAGGCCCGCGTCCAGCTCGCCGAGGCGCTCCAACGCGAGATGCTGCCCGCCTCGCTCCCCGGCGTCCCCGGTCTGAGAGCAGCCGCCCGGTACTCCCCGGCCCGCCACGGCCTCTACATCGGCGGCGACTGGTACGACGGCTTCCAGCTACCCGAGGGCGCCCTCGGATTCTCCATCGGCGACGTCGAAGGGCACGACGTCGAGGCAGCCGCCTTCATGGGGCAGGTACGGATCGGGTTGCGCGCGGTGGCCGGGGCAGCCGCCGACCCGGGCGAGGTGCTGAGCCGCGCCAATGACCTCCTGATCTCCGTGGACTGTGACCTCTTCGCCACCTGTAGCTTCATCCGATTCGACCCCGTGACCTGGGAGATCGAGAGCGCCCGAGCCGGCCACGTCCCCGCCGTGTGGGCCACCGTCGACGGCGCCCACGGCGTCGCCGAGGAAGAAGGAGGTCTACCGCTGGGCATGCTGCCCGGCTCCGGCTACTGCGTGACCCGCCACCGGCTCACCCGGGCTGGCTGCCTCGTCCTCGTCACCGACGGGGTGGTCGAAGGCCCGGCCTTCCCCATCGACGAGGGCCTGGCCCGGGTGGCCGCGGTGGCCAGGGAAGGGGCCGGGGAGGACCCGGACGAGCTGGCCGCCGAAGTGATGAAGGTGGCCGATTCCACCGGTCACGAGGACGACTCCGCCGTGCTGGTCCTGCGCTACGAGGCCGCGGACGGCCCCGAAGCCGCAGCGGCGCGGGCAGTGACACAGGGGCGCACGGCCCCGTACGCGCCGGACCGGCGGCCCGAGGGCGCGCGGTGCCCGGACGGTGAGCACGAGGGGGGCGCTCCCGGGTGACCGCGCGTGTCACACGCCGCCGTCGGACCGCACTTGTTGTCTCATGACGTGGTGCGCACCGAGGATGTCCGACGGCTGTCCGTAGCTCTCCTTCGGATCCTCGGCGTCGCCGGTGCCTACTACGTGGGTGGAGGCATCGGCCTGCTCCAGCAGGTGGTGATCGACGGTGCGGTGGTCACGCCGCTCTGGCCGCCCACCGGCATCGCGCTCAGCTGTCTGCTCTGGATGGGACTGGGGATCTGGCCGGGCATCGCGGTGGGCACGTACCTCATCATCGAAACGCTCAACCCCTTCGAGCTGGTCGGCATGGGGATCCTGGTCGGTAACACCCTCGCCCCGGTCTGCGCGTACCTGATGCTGCGCCGGGTCGGTTTCCACGTGGAGCTGGACCGATTGCGGGACGGCCTGGCGCTGGTCTTCCTGGGCGGCCTGCTGCCGATGCTGATCAGCGCCAGCTTCGGCTCCGGACTGCTGCTGGTCACCGGCAGTCTGCCGGCCGAGGGGTTCTGGTCGGCCTGGTCGGCCTGGTGGGCCGGCGACGCCATGGGGGTACTGGTGGTCACCCCGTTGCTGCTGGTGATCAGCCGCGCCCGGCTGCCCCGGGAGTCCTACCGGCTGCCCGAGGCCGCCGTCCTCAGTGTCTCGGCCGTCGCCATCACCCTGTTGGCCACCCGCAGCTCCCTCGCCCTGCTGTTCTTGGTCTTCCCCCTCCTCGTCTGGGCAGCGCTCAGGTTCCAGCTCGCCGGGAGCGCGCCCTGCGTGCTGCTGCTGTCCGTACTGGCGGTCTCCGCGGCCACCGACCGGGTCGGGCCGTTCGCCGATCACAGCCTCTTCGAGGTGATGGTCAACCTCCAGCTCCTCAACGGAGCGGCGGCCCTGACCGGCCTGCTGCTGGCGGCCGTGATCACCGAACAGATGAACACCCGGTCGGGCATCGAGCAGGTGTGCGTGGAGCTGGCCGAGCTGGTGGAGCAGCTCACCCCCGGCCGTTGGCGCAACGGCGACTGAACCACCGCCCCCGGAGACGACCGTCTCCGCGCGAACAGCCCCACGCCACGGCTCGCCCCTCACCCGGCGGCTTCGGTCCGACCGTCCGGGTGCACGAGCAGGCGGATCGCCCCGCCGTACCGGTCATCGGTGATGACCGCCGGGGTCGAGGCGCCGAGCTGCTGGGCGCGTTGCTGCAGGATCCCGATCACCACGTCCTGGATGTCTCCGAAGGGCGGGGCGGTCACGGGCACGCCGTCCACGAGGCCCGCATTGCGGGAGAAGACGTGGACCTCGGCGTCCGGCTGCTGGGGCTGCACGAAGGCACCCGCCTTTCAGGAGCTCGCGGCCACGGGGCCGGCGGACGGGGGGATCGCGCGGTAGGTGCCCCGGGAGGTCCGGCGCAGCCGGCCCGCGGCAGCCAGTGCGGACAGCACGTTGCTGACCGACTTGCCCGGGTCCCGGTAGACCCCCGGTGGAAGAGCCGCCAGTACGTCGCGGCCGGTGAAGGGGCCGGGGAAGGTCCCTACCACCGCCTCCACCGCTTTGCGCAGGCTCGGAGTGGACCAGCGGGCGGGTGCGAGTGTCTCCCCGACCGTCTTCTCGGCGCCGGCCCGGGCCCGCCCCTCTCGGGCTGTCTCCTGCGGCGCACCACGATCCGTGTCAACGGGCGTCAGGGCTCCGCAGCGCACCAGTTGCTCTGCCAGTTCACGTCCCGCGGTGCGCAGGGTCGACAGCTCCGGGCCGTGCGGCACACCGACCGAATCGGCTCCGCCCGGGCTGGCGAGGAGCAGCGAGGTGATCGCTTCGATCCGTTCCAGCGCCTCGGCCAGACGGTGCAACAACGGACCGAAGATGTCCTGCCGGAGCGCCGTCACGGGATCGCTGGCGGCCAGCCCGACCCGTACCGAGCCGGTCAGGGCGCCCTCCGTCCCCTGGTACAGGCCGGTGTCCTGGGCGGCCTCACGCCAGCGGTCCAGGGCGTCGCTCATCGCCCTTAGGGAGTCGAGGAGGGCCGGGGTCACCTCGCCGGAGGGCGTGTGCGCCAGCATGCCGGCGAGGTGACTGGTGACGAGAAGGGTTTGCAGGGTGCCGTGGGCCAGCGGGCCGAGCACGGCTTTCTGTACGGCGAGGGCCGGGTCGTCGAGCGAGAAGGTGATCCGCTCGCCGGTCGGAGCGGCCATGGCTGATCCCTCGTGGGTCTGGACCTGCTGCCGACTGTGGGGAGCGATGCGCCGTGCACCGTCGTGGCGGGTGGCGGTCGCATCGGCTGCCCGGTGGGGGGGACGGCGCGCGCGGTGTTCTTGTAGGTCGTCGAAGACATCGAGGACCGCGTCGAGTTCGATGCTCTGGCGCTCCGGGCCGGGGCCGGCCGCCAGTCTTCCCTGGCTGTCGCCGATGCCCAGCCTGCGCCGCATCCAGCGACGGTCCTGCCGGGTGGTGGCGGCGGCGTACCCGCCCGGGTCGGAGCGTACGACCGAGTCGCGCAGGCACTTCGCCCACAGCGGGCAGGAGGAGCACAGCTGTCGGGCGGCGTGTACGAGCGCCATCCGGCGGCGCGTCTGGAGTGGTAGTCCGGGAGTGCCCGCAGGCGGCGTCTCCAAGAGGGGTTGGCTGAAAATGTCCGGTCGCCGCTGGCAGGGCAGGGCCGGAACGTTACTGCTGGCTATGCCGGCAGGGCCGGCGATGACAGCCGGCGCCACGGGCGCCGGCGGGGCTCTGAAGGCTGTCGTGACCATAAAAGAAATCCCCCGAATTGATCTATGACCCACGGGGACTCTAGAACAGGCGAATTGGCAACGGCAAAATCGCCCCAAATGAACGGAGTTCAGTACGTCCGAGGCGCGCTGAATGCCCGTCATGTCGCCACCTGCCCTGAAAGAAGGCCGATGGGGGCCGTCATACCGTACCGTTCCGCGGGCGCTTGGAACGTCGCCGAACAGCGGTGATTGCTCCGCCACGTACCGTCAGAATCACTACTGCGCACAGGAATCCAAGAGGAATGGAAGCGGCTGGGAAGACCGTTCCCACGCCGGAGCAGATGATCAAAAACACATCGGCCACCACCACGGTGACCCCCCGACGCCCCGAGTGCTCACGGGGCATCCAGGCGCCCAGCAGGACCATCCCGGCGAGCGCCCAGTAGCCGAAAACCGCCTGCCCGCTGAGGGGGCCGCTCGCGGTGCCCCGCGCGATGTCGCCGGTGGCCGCGAGGTATCCGGTGACGGCGGCGGTCACCACCGTCGAGGCGAGCGCCAACAGCAACTGCGCGCGCCGGCGCAGCAGCCAGCCGACGGCAGCCAGCGCGAGGACCACGCACACGGTGAGGAGGGACTCCGTGCCCGCCGAAGCGAACACGAACAGCGTGTAGCCCGCGGCCAGTACCGAGGCGATGCGGGGCAGCATCCGTATCGCCCAGGGATCATCGCGCCGCTGTGCGGCCAACCTCCCCAGACGGCTCGTCAGTACAGCTCCGAGCCTGCGGTGTTCGGGCATCTTGGGCCGTCCATCGTGGTGCCGGGGGTTGGTGGTGTGGGTCGGACGCGTCGGCGCGGTCGGACCGGCCGCACGTGCGATCCGACGTGCCATGGCGGGGTCCTCCTAGCGGGGCATCCGGTCGTCGCGCCGGGGTGCCGGCGGCGGCGGAACCTGCGGTGGTTGTGGCTGGGCGCGCGGGTCCGTTCGGGGCGCGGGCGGCCGGGGTCGCTGGCGTGCCGGGGCGGGGTCGGGCTCCGGCGCTTGGATCCGGCCAGCGCTGGGGCGCGGGGCTGCTCGTGGCGGGGTCGAAGGGGGCGTGGCCGTGGGCTGGGGCGCCACCGGGGCGGGCTCGCTCGCGCCGAGCCGGCTGGTGTCGGGACGTGACTGCGGCGCCGGTGTGGGGGCGTTGGCGCTGACCCGCCCGCTGCGCCTGCGGCCCGGGTCCGGGGCGCCGTTGCCGGGCCCGTCGGACGCCGCTGCCTCCTGCTGTTTGCCGGCCTGGAGCTGGTCGTACTGGTTCTGTCTCAGCTCCTCGTTCTGCTGCGTCCGCTTGCGCTCCTCGCGTTTGGTGACGGGGGTGGCGATCCATCCGCCCTTCTGGAGCCGGCCCTTGTTCGCCTTGGAGTCGGCGAAACGGATCCCGGCCTTGCCCGCGACCGCCGTGGACCTCCCGGCGGCTGCGGCGCCCTTACCGGCGACCCGCCCCGTGGCCCGGCCGGCAGCGGCGGCGGAACCTCCTGCCACGCCCGGTGTGTACTGGGCGAGTTTGCCACCGACGGTGTTCGCCATGTCCGCGATGCCGAGGCCGTCCTGGGCGCCGGCGATCTTCGGGCTGAAGTTCCCGGAGAGGAGCTTCTTGAGCATCATCACCACGGCGACGGTCACCAGCAGCAACATCAGCAGCTGCATGCCGAGGGCGATCTTGGCGGGCAGGATCATCTGGTAAAGCACCAGCAGCACCGTGAGGATCACACCGAAGCCGGCACGGAGCACGAAGCTGTGGATGAAGGTCTCCAGCCACCCCTTGAGCAGCTTCTGTTGGGACGGGTGGATGCCGAGCGTCGCGATCAGCGGCAACAAGATGATCATGATCAGGGTCACGGCGTGCCACAACAGGGTGAGCGCGCTGAGCACGATCACCATGAGGCCGACGATCAGTGCGGCGATCAGCGAGTAGAAGGCGAGCCCGATCCGGTTGCCGGCGTCCCTGCCCGCCCACTCGTCGAACGCCACGGGGTAGACGTGCTTGTCGCCGTGGCTCTCGTTGTCGCCCTTGCCCCCGGCGATGTCCTGCCTGACCGGGTACCACTCGTCCTTGCGCTTGTCGAAGTCGTCGCCGCTGAACACGTCCTTGTTGGTCATCGACTGGGACACCAGCTGACGAACGCGCAGGTCCTCGCAGCGAGCGCCCTTGCCGTAGCTGCACGTCCTGCCCGGATCGGCAGGCAGACATTCGCCGTTGACGACCTTACCGCCGTCGTTCCGGAAGATGCAGTTGGTACCGAGCTGCCCGAACTGGCCCAGGGACCAGGGCCGGAAGGCGAGGGTGTCGTACATCGCGCAGCTCGATATCCGCATCCCGCGGTTGTGCTCCTCCTGGGGAAGGTCACAGGGTGACTGCATCCGCCCCGAGACGCCGCTGAGCACCGCCTCCGTCAGCAGGGAGTTGACTTTGGCGATCCCGGAGTCGGCCTCGTTGATGACCTTCGCGTAGTTGCCGCCCGTGAGCAGGGCCACGACAGCCACGGTGGTGAGCGCGGCCCAGCCGACACCTGACCACGCCTCGCGCATCTCTCCCTTGCGCCATCGGGCGAACACCCAGAGTCCGGTAAGGGTGATCATCACTGGTACGGCCGGGACGAGCACGTTCTTCTTCAACGTCTCGACGACACTGTCGCGTCCCTCGTAGAGCCCGCTGAGCGGGTTCGGATTCGACGCGAACTCCTTGGTGGAGATCGAAATGCGGGTGATGACCTTCGTGCCGTCGAACACGATGTTGGCGATGCCGTTGTTGACGTAGTCCATGATCTCGCAGTCGTCGGCCCCGCTCGCATCCCAGCGGGAGTCCGTCTGCGAGGCGTCGCCGCGGTCGCGTTGTGTGCCGGACCAGTTCATCCCCCGGACACCGTTGAGCTCGTACATCGTGTACAGCTCGGGGCTCCGGGGCATCTTCACGGCCCCCGTGACCATGCCCGTGTTGTCACTGAGGTTCTTGGCGCGCTCCGACTCCCGCTGCCACTGGTTGACCGCGGGGAACACCGCCTCACCATTGGCGCCCGGAGAGTCCATCTCGTACGCGTCATCGCCGGTGAACTGGCAGGCGAAGTCAGCGGAGGCGGTGCCGGGCGTCGCCATGGTCAACGCGAGCAGGGCGAAGACCAGGAAGACACCCGCCCTCGTGGCCCGGCCGAGCCGTCTCACCCGTTCGCGGAACGAAGGGGCCTCGGCGGTGACACCTGCTCTGGCACTGCGGCGTACGAACATCTGCTTCCTTCGAAGGTTCCGCTTGCGGGCGACGGGTGGGGTGATCGGACGTGATCGAACGGGCGCGAAGAGGCTGGGGCGCCCCTGTCGTCCCCGGCGGGCGCACGGCGAGAGCCACGGCGCCTCGCCGTGTCATCAAAGGGCCCGCACACGACCCGCACCGGGACGGCCCTCCGCCTTGCCAGGCACCACCGGGGATGGCGGGGAGCGACCTCAGGACGGGAAGAAGTCCGTGACGAAACAGCCCTTCACCAGTGGTTCTTCGACCTTGAAGCCGCTCGGGACCTGGGACTTGTGGTCCGGGTTGCAGGACATGGTGAACAGACCGGCAGCCTTGAGGGCGGAGGTGGTCCGGTCGTTCACGGGGATCACCGCGAAGTTCTGCCCGACCAGGTAGGTCTTGCTGTCGCCCGAACCCTCGGCGTTCTTGACCGCCGTCTGGAACTTCTCCATGTCGGGCAGCAGGAGGAGGGTCACGGGACGCCCCTCGTCGTCCTTACAGATCCCGCGCTCCTCGATTCCGTACGCCGGGTCCTCGACCTCCTCGTTGAACTCCTTGGCCGCCTCGGAGAACTTGCCGACCGCGGAGCCCGACTCCAGCTCACGGCAGACCGTGTGGGCGTTGAGGAGTTTCGCGACGCCCGCCATGTCGTCCGCCTTCGGCAGCCCGAGACCGGCCATGGGCCCGCTGGCCGCGTCGCCGCCACAGCCCGTCAGGGCAGCGGCGGCCAGCAGGGTGGTGGTGAGGGTCAGGGCCTTCGTCATGCGCATGGGGGCTCCAGGGGTCGTTCGAATCGATGGGTCTTCCGGGTGGGGCGAGATCAGCGGGAGGCAGCCGCCCCGGCCGCCCGTTCTTCCTCGGCCGCCTCCTGGAGGAAGGTCCAGTCCCACACGCTCAAAGGTGCATCGATGCCCTGGCGGGCCGGGCGGGTGGTGCCGTTGGTGTCGGTGGCGGCGAGGATCTCCTTGAAGACGAGGTCCACCGCCACCGTGCCGACCCGCTTGTCCACGTCCCGCTGGAGGCAGACGCCCGTCCGCAGCTCCTGGAGCGAGGCGATGACCTTGGGGTCGTCCTCCGGGCGACCGAGCAGCGGCGCCACCAGGGAGGCCTCCTGAGCGGACTTCTGCTTGAAGGCGAAGACGGTGTGGATCTGGTTGGCACCGCCGCTGCGTGCCTCGGAGTCCTCGATCTGCACCAGGTCGATGGCCTGCTGGGTGATCAGGACGGTCACCGCGAGATACGAGCGGCCCTGCTTGAGGGCGCGGCGCATCAGATCACGTCCGCTCTCCGTGGCTGTCACCACGTAGGCCTCGTCGACGAACAGCGCCTTGGGGCGCAGCCCGATCTCACCCGTCACCGGGTTCTTCTCGTAGCCGACGTCCAGCATCTGGCTGCCCAGCTCGACGACGGCCATCAACGCGGTGGCGGCGAGTCGCTCCGCCGGGTTCCAGCCGCGCGGGTCCGAGGCCGCCGGGGACTGGAAGCCGCGCAAGGTGATGACGGTGCGGCGCTTGCGCATCGCGGAGAGCGGCTGCGGGTGCTCGGCGAAGGCCAGCCGTGCGTACGGCAGGGTCCGCAGCTCGGTCAGCAGCATCTGCGCCAGTTTGAGCTCCTTGACCGCCTCCCGGTCGCCCGAGGCCGTGGCCTGTTCGTAGGCGCGGACCACCTCGTCGACCACCTGCCACAGCGTGGGTCGGGGGACCTGCTGCTCCGCCTCGCGGGCGCCCAGACCCTGCTCGGTGGCCTGCCGGATCGCCGAGTTGTACCAGCCGACGACGGTGGCCATCGCTTCGATGACGGGCAGTCGGACCCGCTGGTAGTCCTCGTCTCCGAGGAAGCCGCGCAGCATGGTCTCAGCCAGCAGCCGGCCGGAGGGGACGTCGCGGGCGACCACCCACGGGTCGAGCACTCCGGCCCGGCCCTTGAGGAGGTCCACGACCTCCGTCTCGGCCCAGAACTCCGGGTTCACCGGCTGGAAGCGGCTGTGCGCGGTGCCGAGGACGCCGGTCTCCGCGTCGTGTGCGAAAGCGGGGTCGTTGACCTGCGAGCCGAAGCCCAAGTAGTAGCAGAGCTGGGCGAAGTCGGTCTTGGGGTCGATGACCAGGCAGCGGACCCCGGACTCGGACTCCTCGTAGAACTTCTGCAACGCCAGGGAGGACTTGCCGCCGCCGGAGGCGCCGACGATGGCGAGTCCGCCGCCGTCGTTGCGGGCCGGACCGACGTGCAGCGAGTAGTGGACGGGCATCTTTCCGGCCCAGCCGACGAGGTTGCCCACCCAACCCAGTTGCTTGCCGGAGCGGTGCTCAGGGTTGTCCCCCAGCTCGGTTCCGGCGGTGGGCAGCCCGGCGCCGAGCTGCTCGACCTCCTGTAGGCGCAGGTAGGGAGCGATGGGCAGGCGGGGTGCGTCGCCGGGCAGTTGGGACTGTAGGAGCCGCCACTGTTGCCGGGTCGGGCGCAGCAGGGTGACCTTCAGGTCCTGTTTGAACTGCATCTCCAGCGCCCGGCGGCGGCGCTCCAGCTCCGCGAGGTCGGGCGCGGAGATGGTGAAGCGGATCTGGGCTTCCATGCCTGGCATCTTGTGCTCCTCGACGTCGTCGAGGAGGTGCTGGGCGCGGGTGACCTGAGCGGAGAGCTGGGTTCCGGGGGCTCGGCCGGAGTTGGCCATGTCGTTCATCTCGTCGACGAGGTTGCCGCTGATCTTGCGGGCCCGGTCCTTGAACTTCAGGTACGGGATCAGGGTGAAGCGCATGTCGATCTCGACGGGGAAGTCGACGTGCTGCGCCGCGTACCGGGCCCAGGCGGTGGACTGGCGGAAGCGGGTCTCGGTGGGCCAGTTGGCGGCGACCAGCGTGGTGGTGTAGCTGGTGTGCTGCTCGCCGGTGACCTCGTCGTACTGGTGCAGCACGATGTGCGTCTTGCGGTTCTCGCCCGAGAAGTCGACGACCAGGTCGAACTGGTCGGGCCCCCAGGAGCGGGAGCCCAGTACGGGCTCGGGCGGCACCTGGAGGTCGCCGTGCAGGGGCTTGCGGATCAGCCAGACGAGTTCCTCACGGGTCAGTGGGGTGCCGTCGAGACCTTCCAGGCTCTCGTGTACCTCATGGGCCACCTGCGTCCACTGGGCGAGGAGCTCTGGCGTGAGGTACTCCGGGTGGACACCGGTGGCGCCCGCCGTGGCCTGGTCTACGCCCGCGATCAGGGTGCGGGTCAGCCCCGGGTCCTCGACCGGGTCGTCACCGCCGGGCAGGACACCGCTGCCGTCCTTCGAGTTCCGCTTCAGCGCGCCCAGCTTGACCAGCAGGATGTTGCGTTCCCGGGTGGCCCCGATCCGCTCCTGGTACTCGGCCTTGCGCAGGTTGTACGCCTTGTAGTTCTCGGTGGGGTCCCAGGCCGTGGCGTTGAGCTGCTCGGCCCAGTCCACGGCGGTGATCGGCCGGTACACCTTGCGGTACTGGCATTCGACGTTGCGGTCGCCGCGGGCGAGGTTGAGCAGGCCGCGGGCCGGACCCTCGGCCATGGACTGGAGTTCCGCGGCGTTGAGGTACTCGTCGATGGAGGTGGGAAGAACCAGGCCGGTCCACACCGAGTCGCCGTGGACGAAGACCATATCGTCCGCGTAGCGGTAGGGCAGCCGCATGTCCTCGCGCCGGGCGGAACCCTGACTGCGCCCCTTGGGGCTCCCGCCTCCCCGGGAGCCGGCGGAACCTTGGCCGCCCTTGGTGTTCTTGGAGGTGGCGGCCAGGAGCATGGCGATCAGGAAGAAGGCGACCGCTCCGCACAGAAGGATCAGCAAGAACATGGAGGAGTCATCCTGCGGTTTCGGAGGGGGCGGACGGTGAGTGGGCTGACTGCGGGTGGGCGGTAGCCGCTGGTGGGCTCTGTCCGGATGCGGCCGAGGAGTGTCGGAAGGAGGATCCGTGCCGGGCGGCTTCGGCGAGGGCCGAGTCGTAGCGTTGCCGCCAGCGCGGCGAACCCGGCTGCCAGAGGATCACCTGCCAGTGGATCTGCTCGGGTTCGCGGTCAGCGGCCAGGCCCTGGAGCCGTTTGGGCTGGAGCCGGTAGTCGGCCCAGACCACCAGCTGCTGGCTGAGGGTGAGCGCCGAGGGCAGCGGCCGGCCCCAGACGAAGTAGACGGCGAACGGTGGCCCGAGGTACAGCGGGGAGGTCAGCATCGAGATGCCGAGGAAGGGCAGGAGCGCGGAGAGCGACAGCAGGACGACCAGCCACAGCACCCCGAAGCCGACGGCCGCCCCCAGGGCGGGGAGCAGCAGGCCGGGGAGCGGGATGTTGCCCCAGTTCCAGATGCGCTTGGGCCGGTTGAGTAGATCCGTGTGGTCGTAGGCGACCATCGGTTCGGGCGCGTCCGGAGTGTGCTGCGCCATCGGCCGGTCCCCCTTCTGTGACGTGGGCGCGGCGGCCGAGGGCCGGCCGCGCATGGGCGTTGCGGGCTACGTCGCCCGTGCCGCTGGGGGCTCAGCCTTGGCCGCTGCCGCCGATCTGGGCGCCGAGGTCGATGAGCAGGCCGGCGAGGCCACTGGCACCACCGATGATCAGCGCCGCGAGCGCGATCATGCCGAAGCCCTGGAAGGCCTCGCGCATCCCGTCGCCCCGCTTCATCGAGAGCAGCATCCGGATGCCCAGGATGAGCAGTGCGATCACGGCCACGGTGGTGCCGATGGTGACGAGGATCTTCTGGATCTCGCCGAACATGCCTTCGAGAGTGGTGGCAGCCAGGTACATGAGGGTTCCTTTCGGGGGAGTTGCCCGCTGGGTGGGGTGGGGCGACCGAGGTGGTGGTCGGGTGGGTCAGCGGGAGCTGCCCGAGGCCGTGGCGCTGGCCTTCGGCTTGCGAGTGGCTCGGCTGGTGGGGGTGCTCTTGGCGGACTTCGGTCGGCCCGGCGACGCCTGCGGCGTTTCCGGGGCGTCCGAAGGCTCCGAGGTGTCCGAGGCGTCGGGGGCACCGGGCTCCGCCCCGTCCGCACGGCCGCCCGTCGGGTCCAGGAGCCCGCCGCGGACGTCCTTGATGAACCAGCCCTGTGCGGTGTTCACCACCGTTACCCGGTAGGAACGCTCGATCAGGCGGGCCGAGGGCTTGCTGCCGCCCTTGGCAGAGCCACCCCACAGCACCGTCACCCGTACCGGGACGGCCTGGCCGTCGCGGTAGGTGACCTCTTCGGTCTGGTCGCTGCCGGCCGGTGCCAGCGCCTGCACGTCACGGATCTGCGGGTGCTGGAGGGCGCCGGCCAGACCGCTGGTCGCGGCGGCGCTCGCGTCGGCGGTGAGGAACCGCGCCATGGCGGTCGCGTCGGACACACCCCAAGCCGTGAAGTACCCCGGCAGGACCTTGGCCTTGAGCTCGTCGGACAGGGTGTGGTCGATGGATTCCTCATCGCGGTCCACCAGTGGGGCCGAGCCGTGCTCGGGCAGCGGCATCTCGCCGACGTCACCGGCGATGCGCAGCCCGGTGCCGCCGGTCAGGTCCGCGACGTACACGGGCACGGACAGGGTGGTGCTGCGACCGTTCGTCAACTTCACCTGGATTCCCAGGTAGCGGCCGTGCTTCCCGTATTCGGGAAGTTCCTCGATGCTGCCGTCCCAGGTGGCGTTCTTGACCCGCTGGACCCCCTGGCCGTTCCAGCCGCAGTCGCGGTCCACTCCGGTGGAGACGTAGCGGGCCAGCTCCTCGCGGCGTTCGGTGACGTCCGCGGGCGCATACGTCATGCAGAGCGTCGCGTACTCCTCGGCGAAGGTCGCCGCGGACCGGGTCGGGAAGTCCGTGAGCCGGTACCGGCTCACGTCCTTGGCGTCCAGGGCCGCTGCCGTCGGCGCCTTCGAAGTGGTGCCGACGACGAGGCCCATCACCCCGCAGGAGCCGAGCGCGAAGAGACACCCGGTGACCAGCAGGGTGGCGCGCAAGGCGACATGCAGGGTGCGGCCCTGGGAGGGCAGCCGGCCGCCGGGCCGCGGGACTTCGAAGGCGGCCCCGGGGCCGGGGGCACCAGACTGCTCGGGGGCGCCGCCCCCGGCGGCCTCGCGCCCCCGACCGGCCCGCTTCTTGTGCTCTTGGGCGGCCTTGCGCTCACTGCGTTTACGTTCGGCCGTCGCGCGCCGGTCGGACTTGGCCTGCTCGCGCTGCGCCTTCTTCGAGGAGCCGGCCGGGCCCTGCGCCCGTGGCGGCAGCGCCGGCACGGCGGCTTCCGCCGCGGGGACGGCGGCATGCGGGGCATTGCGCACCCAGGCCGCCGCCACCTGGGCCCGGACCGCCTCCGGGCTGAGCGCCGGGGCGACCGGGTGAGCGCCGGTGGCCGGATACGGGTCCGGCTCCCCGCCCTGTTGCCGGCCGCCCTGCTCGGCGGGTGTGAACTGCGCGGGCTGCCCCCCGGCGACCCCGCCAGCAGAGCTGTTGTGGTCCGTCATCGAGTCCGTATCTCCCACACGTGTGATCCCCGTCCGCCGGTCGGCCCGTGCGGCTGGCCTGGTGAGGCCGGGCGCGGACGGCAGTGTGACAAACGGAGCCGCCGGGCCTCGCCCGGATTCCCCACCGGGAAAGGTTGAGGAAAGTCGGGGAAAGCGAGCGCAGTCCCGGCGAGGACGCGGCCACGGGCCGGTGCGGTGGTGCGCCCGGTCTCCTCCGCCACAATGCGGGTGTGTGCCCCGGTGCCGGGCGTCGAGGCACCTCCGACGCAGCGAAGGACGAGAGTTGAGCGACCAGTACGTCCCTTCCGGCCAGGCCGTGGACCCGCCGGCGACCCGGGAGGCCCGCCTGGGAGCCGGGACCGTCGAAGCCGGCCGGGCCTGGATATCGGGCTTCCCGAGCGACAACCCCTGGCAGGCGAAGTTGTGCCTGGAGACCGAGCAGGGCATCGCCACCTATCCCCTCACCCCGCACACCATGCCCGACCTGTTGGCCGGGCTCGTCGAGGTCGCGCAGGCCCAGCAGGGCGCCACAGGCCCCGTTACCGAAGACGACTCGCGGGAGGAGGACCCGGAGGTCTCCGGTCCGTCAGATCCCGAGCATCCCGGGGGGTTGCACGAGGGGCGTGCCGCGCGGCTCACGGGCTGGGCGGTGGTCCACGAACTGTGGGAGCGGGAGGATCCCAAGGCCCGGTTCATCATGGGCGCGCTCGTCATCAGTCTGCTGGTCCTCGGGGTCTTCCTGTCCTGAGGGGCGTGCGGCAGGTGGGGGTTGTGTGGATACGGTCACGTGGGAACGGCTCACTGAGGAGATGGCGATGCTGACGGAGACAACGGGGCGGACCGCTGAGGACCTGGCTGCGGAACTGCGCGGCCTGCAGCAGGTGGACGACTGGCCCTCGGTGTGGTCGGGGCCGCCGCAGGGCGGATCGTCCGAGTTCGTGCAGTGGTGCGAGCGCTACGGCTGGCAGCCAAGGACCTCCGACCGCCAACTGCTCCTGCGGACCGCAACCGGGGGCAGCTGGACCTTCTACAGCAAGACGGAAGGCGAATGGAGCCCGCTGGCGAGCCTTACGCACTATCCGTGGCAGGTGCGCGCGGAAGCGGCGGAGGAGAACGGGGAGGTCCTCACCGCGGCTGCGGGCGCATGGCCGGTGTTCCTGGCAGCGGCGGTCGGTGTGCTCGGCGCTCCGACATGGAGCGGTTCCTGGGACGATCCGGAGTTCCCCGAACCGCCGCACCCCTCGTACTGGCCCGACCGTGAGTTTCGGATGCGGAGCCGGCGGCCCTACGAGTTCGCCTACTGGGCTCCCGATGGCACGACGTCGGGCCAGCCCTTCCTGGTGCTGAGTCAGTCAGTGGGCTTCTCCACCTGGACGACGTCCGCGCCGGGCGGATCCGCCATCGCTCTGGACGTGAGCGCGCCGGCAGAGTTCCTGGGTGACCGCTGATGGCGGAGGTGTCACCGCCGTCAGTGGAGGAGCTGAAGCGCGCGGTCGAACTGGAGTCTTCCTACGAGGAATCAACTCCGAGGACTCCCACGCAGGCGTTGGAGACCGCGAGCCGGATCTTCGAGGACTGGCAAGCGGCCACGGCAGCGGGCCGGAAGTCACCGGATCTGCTGTCCTTCGTCAGGGACGTGGCCGCCACCGAGCCCGTCACCTCCGGGGAACGCGGGCAGGCGCGCGCCTTCTGGTCCTGGCGCTCCCGGCCGGAGGGGGCCACGGCTGAGGTGGGGCACCGCTTCGTCGCCCAGGCATGTGGTGAGGAGCGCGGGTTCCAGGTCCTGGAGGACACCCCGGCAGGGCGCCAGTTGGACTCCTACCACCTCTGGGCGAAGGAGGTGCAGCAGGTCCTCGCCCGCGACTTCGAGTTGGATCTCGCCGAGGTGGAGGCATTGGCGCCGGAGGTGTGGAGCACGGTCTCCGGGCGCTACGCGGAGGCCGCCACCGGTGAGGTGGTCGTGTTCGCCGCGGACATCGGTGCGGGATCTGTGCTGGGCAAGGACGAGTTGCCGAGGCTCCTCGCGCACGAGCAGGTGGGCAAGGAGGGCGTGCGTTTCCCCCTGCCCTCGCCGCGTCATGAGCATCTGCCTCCGGAGGTGGACGAGTTGATTGCGGACGAGGCGGTTCGCTGTCAGGTGCGGATGGAGGATTTCCGGGCGGCCGACACCACGCCGCGGCAGTTCGCGCAGAAGCTCGCTGGCCTGGACGTTCCCGAGGGCCAGCGGGAGGCGCATCGGGAGGCGCTCGCCAGGCTGTCGGCCGTGGACAGTTATGAGGAGCTGCGTCAGCCGGACAAGGTGGTGCCGGACAAGGTGGTGCCCGCGCGGGCGAACGCCTTCCTGCCCGGGGTCGCGGTTCGTCCCACGGCTGCCCAGCCCAGCCCACGCGGGACCCCTGGCCACGGTGTGGTCAATCCGGTGGCCGTCGAGGCCGCCCCGAAGTCCGCTGGCATCAGCCACTGACCGGCGGTTGCCGGGGGAGTTAGCGCCATGAGTAGCAGTACCGGTCAAGGAGCCGCACCTGAGGCGGCGGTCGAGTTCCACTTCGCTGATGTCTTCGTCTTCATGACGGACTATCTGTCGCCCCTGGTACGAAGGCGGCTGAACGGGTCGACGGCGACCTGGTGTCCTCGTTGGTGGGAGCACCCGGAGGCCGGCGCCCGGCTGTCCGCGCTGTGGTTGGCCTGGGAGCATCTGCGGCACGATCCGGCGTTGGGCATGTCCACCTGGTGGCTGCACCATGCCGATCCGCACCTGCGCGTGCTGATGGACCCGGACGCGGGCCCCTTCGGGGCCTGCTCTCCCAAGGACGGTCACACCGACTACCCCTTCGACCCGCTTCCGGTGGACGGGTACGAACCGGAGGGGGAGTAGGGACGGGCGGCGTCGCACCACCGACCGCCGCCCCGTGGGACCGTGGGCCGCTTCCGTTCCGAGGCACCTGCTTTCCTCGGTTTTCCCCGTGAGGAAAGCACGTCCGGCTTCGCTTTCCCGCCACCTACCGTGTCCCGGCGACCTGACTGAGGGAGGCCCGGGACGGTGGAGTCACCTGCCGAGAGCAAGCAAAGCGCGGTACTGGCCCTGGCGGTGATTGGCGTACTGCTGATCGGCGCGTTGTCGGTGTTCTTCTTCCTCGACGGGGACGACGGCTCGGCCGGGGACTCCGGTGCGGCGCCGAGCACCGCCACCACCGGAGCCCGGGACTCCCGCTCCGGCAGTGGTGGCAGTGGTGCGGGCCGGACTGCCGCGGTGGGTGACGTGCCGCCCGTCATCGAGCCGGCGGAACTGCTCGCCGCCCATCAGGTGATGGTCGAGTACCTCGCGGGGCTCAACACCTACCGCTACAGCGATCACAAGTCCGCCTGGGCGTCACCGTTGCTCGCTCTCACACACGGCGACGAGGCCCTGCGCAAGGAGACCGCACTGCCCTCCGGTAGGGAGTGGGCGAACTGCCGTGAGTCCAGGTGTTCTTCGCGAGGGGAAGCGCGTGTCGTTCGGGACGCGATGATCGCCGAGGACCTGGTGCGCGGTTCCGGCCCGATGGTCTCCAGTGTGGTCGAGGTGACCGCGGCCCGTTCCGAGGACGGCCGTGCCACGGGGGCCGAGACCAACTCCTGGCTGGTGAGCGCCCGCAAGAGCGGCGGTGACTGGAAGGTGTCCGCGTTCGACCTGTTCGGTCTGGGCAACGTGGGCGCGTCCGACCAGACGGGGGAGTGATCGCCGATGGTGGCTCCTGCCGTACTGGCGGCGGCGTCCAAGGCCGCCAAGGTGGCGAAGTCCGCTCAGAACGCGGCCCGGTTGGCAGCCGGACCCGGTGGCCCCGGTGGGTCGGGCGGCGGTGGGAAGAAGAGCCGTGGCTGGTGGCTGCTGCTCGTCGGCGGCGGCATGCTGCCGGTCTTCGGGATCTTCCTCGTCCTCGTCATCATGATCAGTGCCCTGGTGGGCGGCCTGGGAAGCGGCGCCGCCCGGGCCGCCTGCGCCGACTACGCGGACAACGCCGCGGCGGGCAACACCACTGACAAGGCCGCCACCAATCCGATCATGCCGGCGGGCAAGGTGTACCTGCCCAGCGAAACGGCCCGCCACGAGATACCCCCCAAGATGATCCTCGCCGCGATGCGCGCAGCCGCCCGCTACGAGGGGCTGGACTGGACCCTGATCGCAGGTCAGATGTACCAGGAGACCAAGTACGGGCAGGATCCGTCCGCCGCGCCCGGCGGCAGCAACAGCGCCGGCTACCGGGGGCTGCTCCAGTTCGGCTCCGACGCCTGGCACGACTACGGGGCCGACGGCAACGGCGATGGCACCAAGGACCTGTACAACATCGACGACGCCGCCTTCGCCGCCGCGAACTTCCTGCACGCCCTGCACGCCGAGACCAACGCCTGGGACGCCCTGCTCAAGTACTCCGGCTCTCGGCGCACCAACACCATCTACCCGCGGGTGGTGTTGACTCAGGCGACCCGGTACCGGGGCAGTCTCACCGGCGAGAAGGAGCTGATATCCGGCTGGTACCGGCACCTGAAGGGCACCGTCGAGAAGAACCCCGGCTTCCCGACCCTGGGCCAGCGGTCCGACATCCCCGAGCCGGTGGGCAACGACGCCCAGCCCGCCGAGGCGTTGAGCATCCCCAGTTCCCCTTCGCGTTCCTGGTCCACGCCGCCGTTCGACGAGGAGCAGAAGCAGAACGCGACGGCGATGGCCCCGATCGCCTTTGCCCGTCCGTTGGCTGCGCCCCGGGCACCGTTCGCGCCCACGGACGGGCGGGACTGGCAGTGGCCGATGAAGGAGGGCACCTACCAGGTCGGCACCGCTTACCACGCGAACGGCAGCATGTGGAGCTTGGGCTACCACACCGGACTTGATCTGGTGGCCCCCACCGGAACGCCCATCTACGCCCCCGCCGACGGCAAGGTGACCAAGCAGGGAAGTGGCGGGGCGTACGGCAACGAGACCCGCATCGAGCACGCGAACGGCGTCGTCACCCTGTATGCGCACCAGAGCACGGTCTCCGTCTCCAACGGCGCCAACGTCCGCCGTGGCGAGCGGATCGGCACGGTCGGTGCCACCGGCAACGTCACCGGCCCGCACCTGCACTGGGAGGTACGGGTGCCCGGAGTGGACGACCCCTTCGTGGGCGGGAGGGACCTGGGACCGGGCATGGTCGACCCGAAGGCCTGGCTGGAGGGCCGGATCTCCGCCAACCCGGACTACGGCACGGTTCCGGGTGGTGGCGGTGGTGGCAAGGACGCCGACTACGCCTCCTGTGCCAAGGGCGGCCGGGGTACCGCCGTGCCGCCGGACGGGGGCGGGCTGACGGGCGTACTGCCGGACTCGGAGGACCCGGTGGTCCGTGCCGCGCTGCGGTGGGCGCAGCGCGGGGTCGGCCTGCCGTACGTGTTCGGTGCGCCGCGTCTCCAGGGAGACAGTCCGGTGTCCTTCGACTGCTCCAGTTACACGCAGTGGATCTACTACCAGGCCAGCAACGGCAAGATCAACATCGGTTCGACGACCTACGAGCAGGAGAAGCGGCTCCGCGCGCACAAGGTGGCGCTGAGTCAGGCCCAGCCCGGCGACCTCGTCTTCTTCCGCCCCGGTCAGCGTGGTCCGGAGCACGTCGGTGTCATATGGGACCCGGCAGGCAAGAAGATCGTGCACGCCCCCCGGCCAGGCAAGAGCGTCGAGTTCAGCACCTGGGACGTACAGGACGAGATCACCGGGGTGTACCGGGTGCCGATCCCCTCCGGGACCGACCCCGCTGAGACCGACGGCAGCCACGAGCGGGCCTAGGACGTGGCAGCGCCCCTCGGGCGGGGTCCCGACGGCGAAACGGCTCTTCCTGCCCTGCTCCGTAGGAGCTTCCCTTCCTCCCCGGTCCGAAGGCCGGGGCATCCGCGAAAGAAGGCCCGATGACCGTGGAACCACAGAAGAAGCCCCGCGCCGAGGACGACTGGACCAAGGAGATCGCGCTCCTGGTGGCCGGTGTCCTGGGCCTGGTGTGCGGGGCCTGGCTTGCGGCCCACCTCGGCGCGACGCTCGCCGACCAACCGCAGCCGCCGGGCAACCCGGCCTCCTTCCTGGTCGCCCTGGTGCGGGGCGAGTACCGGTGGCCCGGTGGCGCAGCCAACGCCCTGGCCGCTGGTGAGGCGTTGGTGGTCTTCGTGGGGGGCCTGGCCGTCTACCGACTGTCCCAGCGCGGCGCACGACGGCCGAAGGTCGACGGCGCGGCCCGCCATCTGGCACAGGGCGAGGACCTGGGCAAACTCACCATGAAGGGGGCCGCGGCGACCGCGGAACGGCTGGGGGTGCGCAGCCGGGTACCGGGTGTCTTCATCGGCAGGTCCGTGCGCGGTCGGCAGCCGCTCTACGGGTCCTACGAGGACATGCACATCGACATCTGGGGCCCGCGCACCGGCAAGACGACCCGGCGCGCCATTCCGGCGATCCTGGACGCCCCCGGTGCGGTGCTGGTGACTTCCAACAAGCGGGACATCGTCGATGCCAGCCGCGGTCCGAGGGCGGAACGCGGCCAGGTCTGGGTCTTCGACCCGCAGCAAGTGGCGCAGGAGCCGCCCGCCTGGTGGTGGGACCCGCTCACCTACGTCACCGATGTGGCCAAGGCGCGCAAACTTGCTGACCACTTCGCCTCGGGTTCCCGGGACGCGGACGCGTCCACGGATGCGTTCTTCGATCCGGCGGGCCAGGACCTGCTGGCCAACCTGCTGCTCGCGGCTGCCACCGCGAAGTCCCCGATCACCCGCATCTACAGCTGGCTTGCCAACCCGAAGGACGACACCCCCGAACGCGTCCTGCGCTCGGCCGGCCACCTGATGCCCGCCGACGCCCTGGCCGGAGTGATAAACGCGCCCGACAAACAGCGCAGCGGCATCTACGGGGTCGCCCAGCAGATGGCTTCCTGCCTGGTCAACCCGGAGGTCAACAAGTGGGTGACGCCGGCCGGGCCGGCCGATGACCGCCCGGAGTTCGATCCCCACGAGTTCGTCCGTACCGCCTCCACCCTGTACTCGCTCTCGCGGGAGGGCAGCGACTCGGCCGGGCCCCTGGTGACCGCCTTGACGGTGGCCGTGGTCGAGGCGGCCGAGGAGTACGCGACCACACATCGCGGGGGACGGCTGCCGGTCCCGATGGTGGGGGTCCTGGACGAGGCGGCGAACGTGTGCCGTTGGCGGGCCCTGCCAGACCTGTACTCGCACTACGGTTCGCGCGGAATCATCTTGATGACCGTCCTCCAGTCCTGGGCCCAGGGCATCGAGGTGTGGGGAGAGCGCGGGATGGAGAAGCTGTGGTCGGCCGCGAACGTGCGGGTCTACGGCGGCGGCGTCTCCGACACCCGCTTCCTCGGGGACCTGTCGGAGCTGGCCGGGGAGTACGAGGTGCGGGAGTACGCGACGACCCGCGAGTCGAAGGCCGGCGGTTGGTCCGGCAACCGCACCGTGAACGAGTCCCACCGCCGCGAGCGCGTCCTACAGGTCTCCGACCTCGGCTCGATGCCGCCGGGTCGGGCCCTGGTCCTGGCCTCCGGCACCAAACCGGTCTTGGTGGAGACGATCCCCTGGTGGGAGGGTCCGTACGCGCGCGAGGTCAAGGCCTCACTGTCCCGGTACGAGCCGGGAGCATGATGTCCGTCTCCGTGGACAGGTTGCCCTGAGTCCGTTCCACCCCCTACAGGAGGATCACCTTGTTGAGGATCTCGCGCGGCGCCGCCGTGCTCGCGCTTTCGCTCGCGGCGCTGACCGTGTCTTGCTCGGCCGATGCTGAACCGACCGCTCAGCCCGCCCGTCCGTCCGTCGCCGCGCCGAGCGCGACGGTCGCGGCAGACCCCGAGGCGGAGACGACGGCGGAAGTCCAGCAGAATCCGGCGGACGCTCCGCAGGCTTCGGCGGGCGGGGAACCGGCCGCACAGCCGGTGGAGTTGGTCCGGGACGCCTTCGCGACTCTCCAGGCGACGCTCGGTGAATCGTGCACCCCGGGCAACTGCGAGTACTTCCTTGGCCGGGTCTACCGGGAGCTCGATGAGCTCGGGGCCGCGATGAAGGCGGACCCCAAGGGGCCGGGCCATTTCCCCGAGCCGCTGGCCTGGATAGCGGACCTCAAGGAGGCCCTCGGCGGCGACCGGTCCTTCGACAACCTCAAGAAGCACCAGGAAGAGTTGATCGGAACCCGGGACAAGATCAACACCTGGATGCAGGACCACCCGGACGACTACCGTTGATCGGGTCCGCGGGCCCGGGCGTGCGCCGGGGCCCGCGGCTTCAGGCGGCCGGTCCGGGGGCGATCTCGGCGATCAGACCCTCGACGAGCTCCTTGATCTGGTCGCGGATCGGACGGACGGCTTCGACGCCCTGGCCGGCCGGGTCATCCAACTGCCAGTCCAGGTAGCGCTTGCCCGGGAAGACGGGGCAGGTGTCGCCGCAACCCATGGTGATGCAGACGTCGGACGCCTGGACTGCCTCGACGGTCAGGATCTTGGGGGACTGCGCCGACATGTCGATGCCGACCTCGCGCATGGCCGCCACGGCGGCGGGGTTGACCGACGCGGCCGGGGCGGAACCTGCGGAGCGCACCTCGATCCGCTCCCCTGCCAGGTGGCTCAGCCAGGCGGCGGCCATCTGTGAGCGGCCGGCGTTGTGGACGCAGACGAACAGCACGGAGGGCTTGGCGGAGGACATGGTTTCTTCCTTCACGGTGGGCGGGGTTCGTCGTGCGGGTCGGGCGGTGCACGGGGGGGCGAACGCGGCTGGTTCGTGCGGGAGGCGCAGCCGTGGATCAGCCCTTGCTGGTGTCAGTCCATGCTGATGTGACAGTATCAGTCCATGATGACGTCAGTCGACACTGATCTGATTCGGGTTCTGGCCGACCCGCTCAGGCTCCAGATCGTGACCCTCCTCGCCCGGGAGACGCTCTGCACCACCCACCTCGTGGAGGAGACCGGTGCGAAGCAGACGAACCTCTCCAACCACCTGAAGGTGTTGCGGGAGGCCGGCGTCGTCGAGACCGAACCATGCGGGCGGTTCACCTACTACCGACTGCGTCCAGAGGTACTGGAAGGCCTTGCCGACCAGTTCGCCGCTCTGGCGCGGGTCGCCCGCACCTCCGCCGAAGCCAACCTCAAGCGGTCCTGCCCCTGAGGGGGACGGCTACGGGCGGGACCGACCGCCCGGCCCCCGCCCGCAATGCTGCGCCGTCCACCGCGAGACGGCTGTGCGCCCGCCTCACCTGCCCGAGGAGAACCCGTTGACCGCCACCGAGCCCACCGGCGCCACCCCACCCGCCACGGGGGAGCCCATAGCCGCAGACCGGCCGCAGCCGGCTCCCGGTGCGACCCCGCCCCGCGCCCCGCTGGTCTCCCGGGCCGCGGCCGAGTTCATCGGCACCGCGGCCCTGGTCGCGGTCGTGGTCGGTTCCGGCATCCAGGCCACCGAGCTCACTGACGACGTCGCACTGCAACTGCTGGCCAACTCCACCGCCACCGTCTTCGGCCTCGGCGTGCTCATCGCCCTGCTCGGCCCGGTCTCCGGAGCGCACTTCAACCCGGCCGTCACGGTGGCCGAGTGGTGGACCGCCCGACGCGGTGGACCCGGCGTCACCGTCCGCGAACTCGCCGTCTACCTGCCCTCACAGGTTCTCGGTGGCATTGCCGGTGCGATCCTCGCCGACGCGATGTTCGGCGAGCCGTTGGTGAAGTGGTCCACCCACGACCGTTCAGCCGGGCAACTGCTCCTCGCCGAGGTCGTCGCGACCGCCGGTCTGATCATGCTGATCTTCGGTCTGGCCCGCACCGACCGGCTCCGCTTCGCTCCCGTGGCGGTGGCCTCCTACATCGGGGCCGCGTACTGGTTCACCTCCTCCACATCCTTCGCCAACCCCGCCGTGACCGTCGGCCGCGCCTTCACCGACACCTTCGCGGGGATCGCTCCGGGCTCCGTGCCGGCCTTCATCGGCATGCAGTTCGTCGGCGCCGCGGTGGGCTTGGCCCTGGTGGCGGTCGTGTTTCGCCACGGCGCCCATGGCCGCCCGCCCGCCGCCCGCCCGGACGCCGCAAGCTGACCCACCGAAGCGATGGCCCTTAACCTGGAAGGGCGCACCTTCGGGGGGTCGTCCCGCGGGAGGCAGGTCGATGAGACGGCGTCACCACTTCCACGTCGACCACGCGGGCCACTCGGTCAGTGCCACCGTCCAGACCGGACGACACCCGGTGGTGGAGGTGCTGGTGGACGGCAAGGAAACGGGACACCTCACGACCGAGCGCGATCGCCCCGTGATCCTCCACGTCGAACTGCCCACCGATCCCCCGATGCCCGCTGAGGTCAAGGCCACACCGGGTCCCGGTCTTCCGCGCTGCGTCCTCCAGGTGCCCGGCGGCGAGCAGTACGTCATGTCCCCGCGACCGTACTGAGTGTGTCCGCGCCTGGTCGGCGGCTTCAGCCCACGGTGGGGCTGCGCCGCTCCAGCAGCACGACGTCACGCCAGCGGCCGTGCTGACGCCCGATGCGTTCCCTGGTGCCGACGCTGCGGAAGCCGGACCGTTGGTGGAGGCTCAGGCTGGCGGCGTTCTCGGGGAAGACGGTGGCCTGGAGGGTCCAGACGCCCGCCGACTCGCTGGAGGCGATGAGGGCGGCCAGCAGGGCCCGGGCCACGCCCTGGCCGCGCGACCGCGGGTGGACGAAGACCGAGTGCTCAAGCACTCCGGCGTAGGCCTGACGGGGGGACACCCTTCCGGCAGCGATCCATCCGAGTACCTGGCCGTCCTCGCCGAGCGAGACGAACCGGTGCTCGGGCAGCTTGGCCGCGTCGAAGGCCGCCCAGGTCGGTGCCGCCGTCTCGAAGGTGGCCTGGCCCTCGTCGATGCCCGCCCGGTATATCTCCAGCACCGATTGCGCGTGGGAGGGCAGCATCGGGGCGATGTGCGCCGTCATCAGGACCGGACCGTGGGGAGCAGGGCGCTCATGGCGGCGATCACTGATGGCTCCACCCGGTAGTAGACCCAGGTTCCGCGGCGCTGTGAGGAGAGCAGGCCGGCTTCCTTGAGCTTCTTGAGGTGGTGCGAGACGGTGGGCTGGGAGACTCCCACGTCCGAGATGTCGCAGACGCAGGCTTCCCCACCTGGGTGGGAGGCGACGAGGGAGAACAGGCGTAGGCGCACCGGGTCGCCCAGGGCCTTGAACATCCGCGCGGCGGTCTCGGCCTCTTCGGCTGCCAGTGGGCGCTCGTTGAGCGGCGGGCAGCACGGCGCACTTGCGGTGCCCGGCTCGGCCAGGGGCAGTGCCCTCGTGTTCGACATGCATCTATGTTGACATGCGTCGAATCAGTGGGCGAGGGGACGGCCGGCACCCGACCCAGTTGATTAGATGAATGTCTATGTTGACGCATGTCGATGCAGGGTCCATGCTGGTCCATGCGACACATCGATGAATGTCGAATCAGAAACGGAGTCCCCGTGACCACCACCGACTTCCCCGCAGCGCCTCCCCTGCCCGTCGTGGTCATCGGCGCGGGACCGGTAGGTCTCGCCGCCGCCGCCCACCTCCTCGCGCGCGGGCTGGAGCCACTCGTCCTGGAAGCCGGGCCGCACGCCGGCACCGCCGTCCGGGCCTGGGCGCACGTGAGACTGTTCTCCACCTGGGCCGAGCTGACCGACCCTGCCGCGGAGAAGATCCTCGCCCCGAACGGATGGGTCCGACCCGACGGCGCCACCTACCCGACCGGCGGCGACTGGGCCGCGAAGTACCTCCAGCCGCTGGCCGACGCGCTCGGCGACCGGGTCCGCTACGACGTGAAGGTCACCGGAGTCTCCCGCGCCGGCCGCGACCGGGTGGTCGACGCCGACCGCGGAGCCCAGCCGTTCACCGTCCACATCACCACGCCGGACGGTGCGCAACAGCGGATCCTCGGTGCCGCCGTGATCGACGCATCCGGAACCTGGTCCAACCCGAACCCCCTCGGCGCGGACGGACTGCCCGCCCTCGGCGAGCGGGCAGCCGCCGACCACGTCTCCTACCGCGTACCCGACCTCAAGGACCCCGCACAGCGAAGCCGCTACGCGGGGCGGCGCACCGCCGTCGTCGGCTCCGGCGCCTCCGCCTTCACCGCCCTCGCGGCCCTGGCCGGCCTCGGCGCCGAAGAGCCCGACACCTCCGTCCAGTGGATCCTGCGGCGCGGTATCGGCGGCGCCACCTTCGGCGGCGGTACGGCCGACCAACTCCCCGCCCGGGGCGCCCTGGGGCTCGCCGCCAAGGCCGCCGTGGCGGACGGTCGCGTCGAGGCCGTCACCGGCTTGCGCATCGCGGCTGTGGAGCCCGCCGCCGACGGCCGACTCGTCCTCGTGAGTGAAGACGGCCGTCGCCTCGACCCGGTCGACGAGCTGATCTGCCTGACCGGCTTCCGCCCCGACCCCGCCCTGCTCGGCGAACTCCGCCTCGCCCTGGACGAACGCCTCCAGGCCCCCACCGCACTGGCCCCGCTGATCGACCCCAACCAGCACTCCTGCGGAACCGTCTACCCACACGGCGCCAGCGAACTGTCCCACCCCGAGAAGGACGCCTTCGTCGTCGGCATGAAGTCCTACGGCCGGGCCCCGACCTTCCTCGCCTTGACCGGCTACGAGCAGGTGCGGTCCATCGCCGCGGCCCTCGCGGGAGACCACGAAGCCGCCGAGCGGGTGGAGCTGACCCTCCCGCAGACCGGTGTCTGCGGTGGCTCTGGCCTCTTCGACCAGCCCGAAGCGGCCGAGGACACCGCGGGCTGCTGCTCCTCGCCCGACACGCTGAAGATCGGCGCCCGGCCCGGCTCGACCGGTTCGGGCGGCTGCTGAACGACACTCGGGCCGCGCCGGGCCCCTGTGCCCGTGGGCAGGCGCGGGATCAGCTCACCGCGCCCTTGAGGAGCGCCCCGATGCGCTCCTCGACGGTCGCGGTGAGCTCCGTCAGGGCGTAGGCGGTCGGCCACATGGTCCCGTCATCGAGATGCGCCTGGTCGCTGAAACCCAGCGTGGCGTACCGCGTCTTGAACTTGTGCGCGCCCTGGAAGAAGCAGACCACCTTGCCGTTCCTGGCGTAGGCCGGCATGCCGTACCAGAGCTTCGGGGCGAGTTCCGGCGCGTTCGCCTTGACGATGGCGTGCAGCCGCTCGGCCAGCACACGGTCCGCCTCCGGCATCTCGGCGATCTTCGCGAGCACCTCGCTCTCCAGGTCCGCCTTGGCACCGCGGCGCGCCTTCTTCTTCAGCTCCCCGGCGCGCTCCTTCATCGCATCCCGCTCTTCTTCGGTGAACCCTTCGTGCCGCTCAGCGGTCTCGTCGGTGCTCTTGGCCGCGGACGGTCGCGTGCGATTCATTACCGTTTTCCTCTCTCGCAAAGCTTGGCTCATGCCTGCCCACTCATCCCAGGACAGCGCACGGTGGCGGCTACGGCACCTCGCGGCGTTGGCGGGACACCCCGCCACACCGGTACTGCCGACGACTCCATCGCGGGAACACCCCGCCGCCTTGCGGCGCGCCGCATCCGACGCCGCGCGGCGGCCCGATCAGGACGCGGCGGCCATCGACACGGTCTCCCAGGCGAAGCCGTCCGGGTCGGTGCACGATCCGGCGACACCGCCCAGTACGAGCCGGTGCGACCCGGCGCCCTCGACGAAGACGCCGAGGTCCTTGGCGAGGGCGCGACGCCCGTACAGCGCCAGCGTGACGGAGTCCGCCGGAGCCTCGAACTCGACGTACTTGCGTCCGAAGCTCCGGGCCACGGTGAGGCCGTGCTCGACGTAGAACTGCCTGCTCTCCGCCACGTCCGCGGCTCCCAGCAGCACCACGAGCCGGTCGATCCGCCCGGTGGCCCTCGCGGAGTCCTTCCTCGCCGAGGTCGCGACCTTCCAGATCGTCCCGTCCGGGGCCTGCACCACGCCGCCGAACCCCCAAAAGGACTTGGAGGCGGGCTTCAACGACGTGGCCCCGGCGTCGAGGGCGGCACCGAGGAAGCCGTTGACATCCGCGGGCTGGGATACCGTGAGCGACACCGCGAACCCGCGGAAGCCAGCCGACGGAGCCCCAGAGGCCCGCAGGCGTACTCGGCTGCCCACGCCGAAGGCGGTGTAGAAGCGTTTGGCGGCCCTGGGGTCGGCCACTTCAAGGGTGAGGGAGTCGATGGGGTTCATGGCTGTCACGCTAGTGACTCAGGGGCTCCCGGCGCTTCTCGATTCCTGATCGTTGCGGACACCGTCCCTCCCCGCGCCAGGGCCCCTCACCGCAGGACGCCGGCGTTGAGCCGCCGTCGTCACGTCGCGCCCACCGGGCGGTGCGGCGGGGTCAGCGGACTTCCTGGAAGCGGACCAGGTTCCCCGCGGGATCGCGGAAGGCGCAGTCTCGAACCCCGTACGGCTGCGCGGTCGGTTCCTGGACGACCTCGGCGCCCTGGGCCCGCAACTTCTTGAAGGTGCCATCGAGGTCGGGGGTGGCCAGCAGGATCCATCCGTAAGTGCCCTTGGCCATCATCTCGATGATGGTGCGCCGCTCGTCCTTGGTGATCCCGGGGTCGGCGGCCGGCGGCGCCAGCAGGATCGAGGTGCCGGGCTGTCCGACCGGGCCGACCGTGATCCAGCGCATCCTGCCCTCACCGACGTCACTTCGGACTTCGAATCCGAGGCCATCGCGGTAGAAGGCCAGTGCGGCGTCCGGGTCGTCCTGCGGGAGCGCCGTGGTGTGAATGGTGATCTCCATGGCACAAAGCTAAGGGCTGTCCCGGACCACCCGGTGGGTCAGGGCGCGGCGTCCTTGCGGTGCGCCGCGAGGCGGAGGGGCGCCTTCATACCGGGTGCGCTCGGGTGATTCGACGACGCGGCGAGGCGCCGTGGCTGTCCTCGTGCGCCCGCCGCGGTGTGGGGGACGGCCCGTGGGGCGCCTTCCTGGGCGCTTGCCGGATCAGCGCCGGTTTGGACCTCCGCCCCCGTACCCCGGCCGCCCTTGGGTGGGGCGCAGGCGTTGCTCGCCGTTGTCAACGCAGGGTGAGTGGGGTTTGGGCGCTGAGATGGGTCAGTTTCTCGGGATTGCGGACGAAGTAGAGGCCGGTGATCCGGCCGTCCTCGACGTGGACGGCCATCACGCCGTCGAACTCGCCGTCGACGAGCACAGCCAGCGCCGGGCCACCGTTGATCACGGTTGGCTCGCAGGCGATGGTGGCGGCGGCCTTGGCGGAGCCGCCGAGATAGAAGCGGACGATCTTCTCGGCGCCGACGACGGGTCGGAGCGCGGCACGCTTGATGCCGCCGCCGTCACTGAGCAGGACGACGTCGGGTGCGAGCACATCGAGGAGGTCCTGAGGGTTCCCGGTCTCCAGGGCGCGCCGGAACGACTCAACTGCCGCCCGGGCTTCCCGCGGGGACGCTGCCCTACGGGGGCGGCGGGCGCCGATGTGCTGGCGAGCGCGGTGTGCGATCTGCCTGACGGCGCCGGGGCTCTTGCCGACGGCCTCGGCGATCTCGTCGTAGTCGACCTCGAAGACCTCACGCAGGACGAACACCGCCCGCTCGGTCGGCGACAGGCTCTCCAGAACGAGCATCATCGCCATCGACATGCTCTCGGCGAGCTCGGCGTCTTCGGCCACGTCCGGAGTGGTGAGCAGCGGCTCGGGCAGCCACTGGCCGACATACGCCTCGCGGCGTCGCTTCATGGTGCGCAACCGGTTCAGCGCCTGCCGGCTCGTGATCCGCACCAGGTACGCCCGCTGGTCACGCACATGAGAGAGGTCTGCTCTGATCCAGCGCAGCCACGTCTCCTGGAGGACGTCCTCGGCGTCGGCCGCCGAGCCGAGCATTTCGTAGGCGACGGTGAAGAGCAGGTTCCGGTGGGCGACGAAGACTTCGGTCGCCGCGTCCGGGGTGTGGTCGGTCAACGCTCGTCTCCTCTTCTCGCGCCCCCCGGTCAGGCTGTCCGCCTGGTCGCGGCCGACGAGTTGGCGCCAGCGGCCCGGAGCAGCTGTTGGCGATGCCCGCCCTTGGGCCAGGTGTGCGAACCGGGCTTGTGGGCCTCCTCCACCAGGTGCTTGACGCTGAACTGGCAGGAGAGTTCCTTGAGTTTGGCACCGGCCCAGCCGCCGACGTACAGCCTCGTCGCGGTGTCGTCCTTCCGTGCGAGCTGGAAGACGGCGGAGCGACGGCCCAGGCTGATGCACATGGCGGGGAAGGACAGGTTGACGGGATTCGGTCGCTCTCCCGCGATGCGGCCCAGCACCGTGTCGGCGGCGTGTGCTCCCAGGCATCCTGCGGCGTAGGCACTCATCCGGAACGGCAGGTTCGATGGCGCCGCGGAGTCGCCGGCGGCGACGATGTGCTCGTCGTCGATGCTGGTCAGCGTCTCGTCCGTGAGCAGGCGCCCCACCGGGTCGGTGCTCAGTCCGCTGCGCGCGGCCAGATCCGGCACGGCGAAGCCCGCGGTCCAGACGGTGATCTCGCCGGGTAGTTCGCGACCGTCGCAGAGGTGTACGGCCCGGTCCGTGACCGCCTTGACCTTCGTGTCGGGTCCGTCGAGCACCCTCACCCCGAGCCGGGCGAGTTTCCGGGAAGCCGTTCGTCGGGCGCGAGGGTGCAGGTAGGGACCGAGCATCCCTCCGGTGACCAAGGTCACCCGTCGGCCGCCCTCGGCCAGCTCCGCGGCCGTCTCCATCCCGGTCGCGCCGGCTCCGACGACCGTCAGCGCCGCCGAAGCCGGTGCGGCGTCCAGGGCCGACCGCAGCCGCTGCGCAGCCTCCAGGGTGGCGACCGGGTAGGCGAACTCGGCCGCCCCCGGGACGTCCAGCCCTCCGCTGCCGCTACCCGCCGCGTACACGAGGTGGTCGTAGGGGACCGAGCCGCCTCGCGTCAGGGTCAGGCGGTGCTTCGCCGCGTCGATCTGCGTCACGGTGTCGACGAGCAGCCGAACGCCGTTGGCCAGGATCTGGCGGTAGTCGACGACCGCTTCGTGGGACCCGCCCACCAGCTGGTGCAGGCGCAGGCGCGGGACGAAGACCGAACGAGAGTTGATCAAGGTCGCGGTCACGTCGGCGCGCTGTGTCAAGCGGTTGGCGGCCATGACCCCGGCGTATCCGCCGCCCATCACGACCACCTCGGTGTGTCCAGCCATGGTGTTTCCTCCCTCTCAGATCCCTCTCAGGTGTTCGGCCTCAAGACACCGGGCGAGCGGAAGCTGTGACGCACCGTGACCCAGATCACTGGCGCGAGTAGGTCTCCGGCGGCTGCTCTGCCGTTGCGGCACCGCGGCAACGGCCACAGGCTGCAAACAGGCCACGGGAAAGAGCCCTGGCCGAGTCGGGCCACGGAAGACCCCAGAGGGGAGCGGGCATGTGCGATCCCCAGCCGGGCGATGCCGGCAAGGAACGCAGTACCGCGGTGCTGGACGTGCGGGGCATGGTCCGCGCCAGCCAGCAGAACACCGTGGCCGCCGTGCTGGGCCGCCGCCCGGGTGTACTGGACGTCGAGGTCAACCCGGTGGCCCAGTCGGCCACGGTCGTCTTCGACCCGCGGCGGACCTCGCTGCGTGAACTGCGCAGCTGGGTGACCGAGTGCGGCTACCACTGCGCCGGCCAGTCGGTGCCCGCCCATATCTGCGACCCGCTGGACGAGCCGGACCCGCCCGGAGCCGCGGGAACAGCCGAGGCCGTGCCCCCCGTACACCAGGGGCGCGGGCCGGAGCGCGGTACGGCGCCAGACGCGGCGGACGGCCACGGCGGGCACCCGGGGATGTCGATGGCGGCCATGGTGGCCGATATGCGCAACCGCTTCCTCGTGGCGGTGATCTTCTCCGTTCCGATCGTGATCTGGTCCCCGATCGGTGAGGAGGTCTTCGGCTGGCACGCGCCCGTGCCGTTCGGGCTCCGGCAGGACGTGTGGGCGCTCCTGCTGAGCCTGCCCGTGATCCTCTACTCGTGCTCGATCTTCTTCGCCGGCGCCGTGCGGGCACTGCGCGCCCGGACGCTGGACATGATGGTGCTGGTGGCCGTAGGCGTCGGCGCGGGCTGGCTGTACTCGCTGGTCATCACGCTCACCGGTGGCGGGGACGTCTTCTATGAGGCCGCCACCGTGCTGGCGTCCTTCGTCCTGCTTGGCCACTGGTTCGAGATGCGGGCCCGAGGCGGCGCCAATGACGCGATCCGCACCCTGTTGGACCTTGCGCCGCCCAGGGCCGTGGTCCTCAAGGACGGCGAACCGGTCGACGTCGCCACCGCCGAGGTGGCCGTCGGTGACCTGCTACTCGTCCGCCCCGGGACGAAGATCGCGGCGGACGGTGTCGTGGAGGCGGGCGAGAGCGAGGTCGACGAGTCGACCGTGACGGGGGAGAGCTTGCCGGTGCACAAAGCCCCGGGCTCCACCGTGGTCGGCGCCACCCTCAATGCCAACGGCACCCTGCGGGTACGGGCGACCAAGGTGGGTGCGGACACCGCGCTGGCCCAGATCGTCCAGCTGGTCCAGGAAGCCCAGAACTCCAAGGCCCCGGGACAGCGGCTCGCCGACCGGGCCGCGTTCTGGCTGGTCCTCGTCGCCCTCGCCGGTGGCGCACTCACGCTCGCCGTCTGGCTGCTGGCCACCGATCGGCCGTTCAGCACCGCGATGCTGTTCGCCATCACGGTGGTCGTCATCACCTGCCCGGACGCGCTGGGGTTGGCCACCCCCACCGCGATCATGGTCGGTACGGGGCTGGGAGCCAAGAGGGGCGTCCTCTTCAAGAACGCCATGGCCTTGGAGGCGTCCGCCGGAATCCAGACCGTGGTGATGGACAAGACCGGCACCCTCACTCGGGGCGAACCCGAGGTCACCGAGGTGATCACCGCACCGGGCCGCGAAGAGGCCGAAGTCCTGCGCCTGGTAGCGGCGATCGAGCGGGAATCCGAGCACCCGCTCGCCGAGGCCGTCGTACGTCATGCCGAGTCGCGCGGGGTGGAGCCGGCTCAGGCCCGCCACTTCGAGAACGTGCCCGGCCACGGGGCGACCGCGGTGGTGGACGGACACCGGGTGGCCGTGGGCAACCGCCGGCTGGTCGAACGCGAAGGCGTGGATCTCGGACCGTTGGCCGCCCGCCGGGGCGAACTCGCGGCCACCGGGCGCACCGTCGTCATCGCCACCATCGACGGCCAGGCCGCGGCCCTCATCGGCATCGCCGACGCACCACGGGAGACCTCCTCGGCCGCCGTGCGTGAACTGCACGCCCTCAGCATCGAGGTCGTCATGCTCACCGGTGACAACCGGGCCACCGCCGAACGGATCGCGCGGCGCCTGGGCATCGACACCGTCATCGCCGAGGTCCTGCCGGGCGACAAGGCGGCCACCATCGCTGAGCTCCAGCGCGGCGGTCGCAAGGTCGCCATGGTCGGCGACGGTGTCAACGACGCCCCGGCCCTCGCGCAGGCCGATCTCGGGATCGCCATCGGCGCCGGTACCGACGTCGCCATCGAGACCGCCGACCTCGTACTGATGCGCTCCGACCCGCTCGACGTCCCCACCGCCCTGCGTATCGGCCGCGGCACCCTGCGCAAGATGCGACAGAACCTCGGCTGGGCCATCGGCTACAACGCCATCGCCCTGCCCGTGGCCGCAGGCGTCTTCGAACCTGTCACCGGCCTGGTTCTCCGCCCGGAGATCGCCGCGCTGTCCATGTCCGGATCCAGCGTGATCGTCGCAGTCAACGCCCTCGCCCTCAAGCGCCTGCGTCTTTCGGGGCCGCAAGGACCCGATACCGTGCGGCCGTCCTGACGTCCGGGGTGGTCGCCGGCCACCCTCCAAGCGGTTCGTCGCGCCCCGCGCGGCGCCTGTTGCGGTGACATCGACCCTGCGGGCCAACGGAACAGCGCCCGGGCTGAACCGCAGCACCCGCAGGGCGGGTTCGGTGGAGTCGCTCGCACACAGGTGGAGACATGTGATGCAGCACACACTGTCGTGAGCGATGACTTGGCCCCTTGCCGTCGGTCATACGAACACCGAACTCGACGCAAGGAAGGCACCGCCATGACCCACACGCTCACCGCGCCCGGCGAGTTCGTCTCCGTCGCACCCCCGCCGCGAACTGCGGCGCGGCGGACCACCATCGGCGCCGTCGTGGCGGGCCCGCTGTTCCTGGCGGTCGGACTCGCCCAGGGCCTGGCGCGGGACGGCTTCGACTTCAGCCGCAACGCGATCAGTCAACTCGCCCTCGGCGAGTCGGGCTGGATCCAGACGGTGAACTTCCTGCTCACCGGAGCGCTGTTGCTCGCGGGTGCGGCCGGGCTGCGGAAGGTGCTGCGCGGTGGCCCGGGCGGAACCGGGGGCCCGCTCCTGGTCGGCCTCTTCGGCGCTTCGTTCTGGGCTGCCGCGCTCTTCCCGGCCGACGCGGGGGCGGGGTTCCCCGAAGGCTCCGCGGACACCACGGTGATCAGCGGCCACGGGGCGGCGCACATGCTCGCCGGGATGATCGGCTACCTCGCCCTGTGTGCCGCGTTCGTGGTCCTGGCCCGCCCACTCGCCGCCCGGGGCCACCGTCGTTGGGCTCGCGCCTCTCGCCTGATGCCCGTGGCCGTCCTTGTCGGCTTCACGGCCAGTGCCGCCTCGGTGATGGCCTTCACGGCTGGTGCGGGCCTCGGCCTGCTGGCGTTGACCGCGGTGACGGCCCGTCTGAACGTCCGAAGGAACCACGAGTAGCGCCGTCCGGCGTTCTCGACGTGCACCACTGCCAGGCCAAGACCGATTCAACAGGAAACGGATACATGCCATGACCGACGCGGCAAAGGGCCCCGCCAGCTACTTCCCTTCCATCGAGCAGAAGCACGGCCGTCCGATCTCCCAGTGGAAGGGTCTGATCCGTTCGTCTCCGCTGACCGGGCACATGGAGCTCGTGTCCTGGCTCAAGTCCGAGTACGGTCTCGGACACGGCCATGCCAACGCCTTGGTGGCGCACACCCTCGCTGAGAGCCGTGGCGGGTGAGCGGTCGTCAGGTCGTGCCGTCCAGCTGGTAGAGCAGCCGAACTCGCCGTGGACGTCACGGAGTACACGCCGCCCAAGGCCCGGTCGACCCGGGCCGGTGTGGAGCGCCGGTCCGCGGTCGAGTCGGTTCTCGCCCAACCGGGTGGGCGAGAAGTTCTCCTTTGACGGGCCGTACCGGCTGCATGCCCGTCAGATGTTGCCGACGACCTTCCGAGGGGTCAGTCGCACCACTACGCGCGTGCCGTCGCTCGTCGAGTCCGGGTTGAACTCGCGGTATTCCTTCCCGGTGTACTTCTGGGACAGCTTGTCGATCAGCTCCTGCCCTCCCTCGGTGGTCACCGTGACCTCGCCTCGAAACTCGACGTAGGTGTAGGGGTTGTCGGCGGGGTTGACGAGGACGGCCACCCGCGGGTCCCGGGCCATGTTCCGGGTCTTCTGCCGGTCCTGGGTGGTGGAGAACAGCAGGTCGTCGCCGTCTCGCAGCACCCACACGACGGACTGCTGCGGGCTGCCGTCGGGCTGGAGGGTGCTCACGACCGCGAACACCCGAGAGTCCAGCAGTTCCTTCACCCGCGCCGGCATCTCCATCATGACCACTCCTCACATCGCGGAAAGTTCCACAGTGGGCACACAGCGTAATGGGGGTGCGTCCGTCGACGACTCAGCCCCGGGCCGGGGCCCGGGGCTTTGTCGTGCACGTCCGCGGCACGGCCCCGCGGGCGTACGTCAGCTGCCTTGCTGCTGCCCGCTGTCCGAGTGGTCGATGACGTTGCCGTTGGCGCAGGTGTTCTGGGGGCTGCTGCTCCAGTCGCTCAGGGCCGGCACCACGGCGACCTCCTGCGTGCACACGTCGGCGGTGGTGAAGTTCCAGTTGTTCGCCGCGTTGACCCCACCGCCGAAGTTGGTGTCGTCGTCGGCGGCGAAGGCGGGCGTGGCGGCGGAGAGCGCCGCGGCGGCCAACAGGCCACAGGTGATGATCTTTCGCATGTCCTGAGAACGCGTCCCCACCGCGCAGGTCACGCGTTCGGGCCGGCTCTCCCTGCGTACGCTTCTTGAGCCGACCTCGTCCCCTGAGACCCCCGTGGGGGTCTCGCACGTAGACGAGTCTTTGATGTCACGGTCCTGGGAGCTGCTCTGTCCTACCTCCAGAAGCATCCGCACAAGCCCGGAACCTGCCGGACCCCGGAACCTGGAGGCCCCATGACCGCCCGAATCTCGCTCACCCCGCCTCGCACCCTGCTGAACCGCTTCGGCTCCTGGTACTCGCGGCGGATGTACGGCAAGGTGCTCGATCCCGGGCTCGCGATCGGCCACAACCGCAAGGTCCTGCTCACGTACGTCAAGCTGGAGCGCTCCGTGGCCAAGTGGAACGCGCTCGACCCTGCCTTGAGGCATCTCGCCGTGATGGCCGCCGCGGCCCGGATCAACTGCTCCTGGTGCATGGACTTCGGCCACTGGGAGGGTGACGAGCTCGGCCTGTCGAGCGACAAGATCTCCCAGGTACCGCAGTGGCGGGACCACCGAGAGGCCTTCACCGAGTTGGAGCTCCAGATCATGGAGTACTCGGAGGCCATGACCGAGACCGAGCCCAGTGTCACCGACGGGCTCGCCGCAGCGTTGCTGGGGCGGCTGGGGGAGGCCGCCTTCGTGGAACTCACCGCCGTCGTCGCCCTGGAGAACTGGCGTTCCCGGATCAACAGCGCCTTCGGCCTGACCAGCCAGGGATTCTCCGAGGCCTGCGAGGTACCGTCTCGTGCGTGATTGAAGTCGCCGTGTTCGAACAGCACCGCCGGATGCTCTTCGGCATCGCCTACCAGATGCTCGGAAGCGTCGCGGACGCCGAGGACATGGTGCAGGACACCTGGCTCCGCTGTAGCCAGGTGTCCGGTCAGATTGACAATCCGCGCGGCTACCTGGCCCGCACGGTCACCAATCTTGCGCTCAACCGCTTGAAGTCGGCGTCCGTCAGGCGGGAGCAGTACGTCGGCCCCTGGCTCCCCGAGCCGCTGGTCACCGTGCCGGACGCCACCGGGGGCGCGGAGGTGGCCGAGTCGGTCTCGCTCGCGATTTTGGTGGTCCTGGAAAGCCTCTCGCCGCTGGAGCGGGCGGTCTTCGTACTCAAGGAGGTGTTCGCCTTCTCGTATCGGGAGATCGCCGAGACGCTCGACCGCACCGAGGCCTCGGTGCGCCAGGTCGGCTCCCGGGCCAAGTCGCACGTCCGCGGACGTCAGCCGCGTTATACGGCCTCGGATGAGGTGAGGCGCGAGGTCAACGACGAGTTTCTGGCCGCGTGTCTCGGGGGCGATCTGAACCGCATGCTGGAACTTCTTGCTCCGGACGTCACCGTATGGAGCGACGGCGGCGGAAAGGTCAAGGCGGCCCTGCGCCCGCTGCACGGCGCCGAGAACGTGGCCCGGTTCCTCGCAGCCGTGCTCGCCCAGCCGATGGAGGACCCGCGCTTTGTGGCCATCGACGTCAATGGTCGGCCGGGTCTGCTGATCACTACGGTTGGCCGGCCGGACAGCGTCAGCTGCGCAGAAGTCGAGAACGGCCGGATCACCGAGATACGGGTCATCCGCAACCCCGACAAGCTCCTCCACCTGGCCCGACCCGCCGCCGGAGGGTGCGGCAAGGAGTGAGGAGTCCGGACGATGGCGCGGGCCAAGGTCTTTGACCTGGGCTCCGGGAGGGAGGCGCGGTACGCGCTACAACTGCGGCTTGGGGGGGGCACCAGCAAGACCGCAGCTCGTCCTTGGCCAGCGGTGAAACGGCTCGGGAACGCTCCTCGGTCCGGCCGCGGGTGGTCCGAGGTCAACTTCGGCACCGATCCGTACGCACCGGGCGACCACAGCGGATCGCGTTCGTTCGGCAGCCCTTAGGCTCGCGCGCTTAAGGCCAGAAGAGCCCATGGCTCTGAGATCGTTGAGGTGGGCTGACGCAAGACCGCGACCGAGTACCGCGTACCACCTTCGTTGACCGGGAGACAAGCATGACCATCAAGGACATCGGGCCGGCACCTCAGAGCTTCGACCTTGAGGAGGCGACGCTCGGGAACACCAACCATCGCACGGTCGCCTGGTCCGGGAAGTACCTTCAGCTGACCCTCATGTCGATCCCGGTGGGCGAGGACATCGGCTTGGAGGCGCACCCGGAGACTGACCAGTTCCTCCGACTCGACGCCGGCCGGGGCCGAGTCCAGATGGGCAGCACCAAGGGCCAACTCGACTTCGACCGGGAGGTCGAGGACGGCTGGGCGATCTTCGTACCCGCAGGCACCTGGCACAACGTCACCAACATCGGTGACGAGCCCCTGCGGCTCTACGCCGTCTACGCGCCGGTCCACCACGCGTCGGGCAAGATCCATGCGACGGCCGCCGACGCGGAGCGGGACGAGGACGCAGGCGGCGACGAGCCGCCGAGCTGGTCGGTCCAGCCTGTCCGGCGGCCGTCGGACGAGCACGCCTGACCCACGAGGACGTATGACGACGTCGGGTCGGGGAGCAGGCGTCCGCCCTCGCCACCGCGTGCCGGGGGCGGTGATTCGCCGGTGACTGCGACGATGGCGCCCGGCCTCCTGGACCATCCGGACGCGAGCCCCGCCCGGTGCGTCGGCTGACCCGTCATGGTGTCAGGCCGCGCTCAGTCGCCGGCCGTCGTGGGGCTCTCGATGAAGTCGGTCACGAGCTTGACGAAGGCGTCCTCCTGCTCGAAGAACATGACGTGGCCCGCGTCCACCTCGGCGTACGAGCTGCCCGCGATCGCGGCGTGCAGGGCCCGGCAGTGCTCGATCGGGACGGTGATGTCCTGGGTGCCCGCGATCACGAGAGTGGGGGTCTCGATGCGGGGCAGCATGGGCCGGATGTCCACCCGCAGGTCGTAGTCCACGTGCCGCAGGGTGCCCGCGGTGGGCGGAATGTTGGAGACGAGGGTCTCGAACGCTTCGGGGCCGATGGAGTTGAGGAATCCGCGGCTGAATCCGGTCATCGCCACCGCGCGGCCGAAGGCGGCGGGGTTGTTGGAGGCGCCGAGGTCCTGCCAGAGGGTGAACAGACTGCGCAGGTACGTGTCTTTGTCGGTGTGGGCCCAGCCGGCGACGAGGACCAGCCGTCGCACCAGGTCGGGGCGCTGGGCGGTCACGGTGGCGGCGACGGTGGAGCCCATCGAGAAGCCCAGCAGGTCGACCGGGCCGTCCGCCGCGTCCTCGATGACGGCGATGACCTGGGCGGCGAGGCCCTCGGCGGTCAGCGGGGCGCCGTCGTCGACGGTCGCGTCGGTGCCGGACAGATCGGGAGCGATCACCGTGTGGTCCGGGGTGAACCGGGGTGTGGTCTGCCCCCAGTTGAGGGCGGCGCCAGCTGATCCGGTGCCATGAACGAGGACCAGGGCGGGGCCCGAGCCGGTCTTCTCGTAGTGGACCTGTGCGCCGTTGACGTTGACGATGGCCATGGAGTGCTCCTGATCCGCGGTGTCGGCCGGGGCGTTCGTGCTCCGGTCGGGCCCACAGTGCCGCCGTCCGGCAACGGCCGGGAGAGACCTGCCTGCCCTGGGATCGGCAGTCCCTGGTGGGGGCCCTGTCCGTCCGACAGGATGACCATATGAAGATCGACCGTGAGGCAGTCGCCGACTTCCTGCGCCGCTCGCGTGACCGGGTACGGCCCCAGGACGTGGGACTGCCCGTCGGTCCGCGGCGGCGCACGCCGGGCCTGCGCCGCGAGGAGGTCGCCCAGCTTGCGGGCATGTCGGCGGACTACTACATCCGCCTCGAACAGGCCCGCGGACCGCAGCCCTCGCCGGAGATGCTCGCCGCCCTGGCCCGCGCCCTGCGCCTGTCCGACGACGAACGCGACCACCTCCACCTGCTGGCCGGCCGACGCCCGCCCGCCCCCCGCACCTCGGGCGACCACGTCAGCCCGGGCCTATTGCACCTGCTGGACCAGATGCCCGTCACGCCGGTCCAGGTACTCAGTGACCTCGGTGACGTCTTGGCCCAGAACGCGATGGCCGAGGCCCTCCTCGGCGGCGTGTGCACGGTGTCCGAGCACGGCCGCAACGTGGTCTGGCGCTGGTTCGCCGACCCGGCCCAGCGCACCGCGTACCCGCCGGAGGAACACCAGTACTACAGCCGGCTGCACGTCGCGGACCTGCGGGCGACAGTGGGCCGACGGACCGCAGACCCGGCCGCGACCCGCCTCGTGGAGCGGCTGAAGGCGACCGGTGAGGAGTTCACCGCCCTGTGGGAACTACACGAGGTCTCCGTACGCCGGGCCTCTCGCATGCGCGTACTCCACCCTCTGGTCGGCCGGGTCGAACTGGACTGCCAGGTCCTGCTCGCCCCGGAGGGAGACCAGCGCGTGGTCCTGTACACCCCGCCCGTCGGTAGCGACACCGCCGAACGCCTCGCGCTCCTCAAGGTGGTGGGCACCGGCCAGTTCACCGCCTCCGATTGACGGGCGGCACGGCATGCGAGGCGTGCCGCACCCTCCTCCGCGGTGGCTGCCGACCTGCTTGACCTCCATGAGGAAGCCCCAGGTCGCTGACCTGGGGCTTCGTCGTGGAGCGGATGGCGGGAACCGAACCCGCGCCGTAGGCTTGGGAATCACCCGGAACTTGGCCGTGTGTACGCCCCCTACCTGCTGGAATGTCAGACAGCTGACCTGTCCTGGCTGGTTGTGCGCACCCCGTGTTGACTGTTCTTCATCGTTCTCGCTGGCGCGCAGTGGGCGCCGCCGGCGCTCCTTTCCCCTGCCGTCGTCCTACGCGCCGCCGACCGCAGCAGGGTCGAGGGAGTCGACGTCTTCCATGAAGGACAGCATCCGGGTGTTGACCACGTCGGGGTGGTCGATCTGCGGGCCGTGGCCCGTTGCAGTGATGATCTCGGCGCGCGCTCCGGGGACGAGGCGCGGAACACGCTCCAGCTGTCGCTTGGGGTGTACGAGCAGGCTGTGCTTGCCCATGATGAGGTAGAGCGGGGTCCGGATGGATCGCAGCGCGTCCTCGGCCAGCGGCAGCGGTGCGGGGCGGCGGATCCGGTACGCGCGGGCGCCGAGGTGGATCCACTTGCGCATCTCGGGGACGGCGATGACCGGCTGGTCCAGCCATTTGGCGAGCCGGGGACGGAGCGCCTTCGGGGCGAAGGTGGCGAACAGGCTCACGAAGACCCAGGCGAAGAAGCGCAGGCCGACCTTCTCCAGGCCGCCGGGGTCGAGCGCGGTGACCGAGGCGAGCCGTCCGGGCCGCCGGTGGGCCTGGTTGAGCACGAGCCAGCCGCCGTAGGAGGATCCGACGAGGTGGACCCGGCCGAGGCCGAGCGCGTCGAGGGCCTCGTCCATCCACTGCGCGGCGCGCTCGGGCTGCCACATGGGCTCGCGGTGGACGCTGCGGCCCGCGTCGCCGGGGGTGTCGAGGGCGTAGACGGGGCGGTCGAGGCTGAGCCCAGGTGTGTTGGGGTACCACATCGCCGAGCTGTATCCGGCACCGTGGATCAGGACGATCGGCGTCCGGGAGTCAGCGGCCGGGTCAGAGGGCCCGTACCGGTAGACGTGGGTGGTGCCGAAGCTCGTCTCCACGTCCATCTCGGAGCGGGCGGGTGCCCCCATCGCGTAGAGGACGTCGGCGGCGGCGAAGTAGCGGTCGCGCAGGGCGTCGTTGACGTAGCGGCCGACGTCGCGGCGTACGCGGGTGGTGTTCTCGGGCACGGCGGCACCTCCGGTGAAGATCCGTTCTTCGTGGTACGACCGTACCACCAATGTGGTACATCGGTACCATGAAGGGGGCGGGTGGCGGAGTGCGAACCCACTGTCGACGGGCGGAGATGCGGGAACATGCCGAAGCGTGTGGATCACGAGGAGCGGCGCGCCCAGATCGCCGAGGCGCTCATCCGGGTCGCGGGGCGGCGGGGGCTGCATGCCGTCGGCATGCGCGACGTGGCCGCGGAGGCCGGTGTCTCGCTCCGACTCGTGCAGTACTACTTCGAGACCAAAGAGAAGCTGCTCTTCTACGGCCTCGGGCACCTGACCGACCGCTTCACCGCGAGGGCGGGTGCCCGCTTGGCCGCGGCCGGCCCCGACCCGGGCCCGCGCGCCATGGTGGAGGCGCTGCTGCTGGCCTCGCTGCCTACCGACGAGGAGAGCCGCACGTTCCACCTGCTGTACAGCTCCTACGCGATCCTGTCGGTGACCGATGAGGCGCTCGCCGCCCAGCCCTTCATCGACAACCCCGACGCCGCGGAGAACGCCATGACCAAACTCCTGGAGCAGGCGCAGGGGGCCGGCCTGGCCGACCCGGACGCCGACGCGCGCACGGAGGCGATCAGCCTGCTCGCGATGGCGGCGACCATGGGTACCAGCATCCTCGTGGGCCAGCGGACTCCGGAGACGGCGATCGCGGTGCTCCGCCACCACCTGGATCGGATCTTCAAGGCTGCGGGGGCCTCAGAGCGGGTAGTGGCATCGAAGTGACGCGTCACGAAGGACCGCGGAAGGATTCAGCAACAAACAAGCCCCAGGTCGCTGACCTGGGGCTTCGTCGTGGAGCGGATGACGGAAACCGAACCCGCCCCATGAGCTTGGAACCATCCGGCGCTTGGGCCCGCTCATCGCCCCTGAACTGCGAGAAGGTTCGGCCGGGGTGCCGTCCCGGCTGCTCTTTCAGCCCTTGCGCGCAGACCGCACGTTCCCGAGGGGGTTGAGGGTCTCAGTTCGCTTCAGGTGGCGGTCTTAGGGTTCGGGGATCCTGCGGCCTTGCGGTATTCGGCGTTGATGCGCTGGGCTTCCTCGAGCTGGTCTTCGAGGATGATGATGCGGCAGGCAGCCTCGATGGGGGTGCCTTGGTCGACGAGTTCCCGGGCGCGTGCCGCGATGCGCAGTTGGTAGCGGGAGTAACGACGATGTCCGCCCTCGGACCGCAGCGGGGTGATCAGGCGGGCCTCGCCGATGGCACGCAGGAAGCCCTGGGTGGTGCCGAGCATGGCGGCGGCCCGGCCCATCGTGTAGGCGGGGTAGTCGTCGTCGTCAAGGCGGCCGAACGAGTCGTCTGCGGTCATTGCACCTCTCTCATGGAACGCATCGAGGGGCCCTGGTGCCGTACGGCACCAGGGCCCCGAAGGAACTACTACACCATCTGTCGGCCCTGATACTGCGCCGACCTCCTGTTTCCGCCGCTCCGGCCGACTTGCTGCCGGGAGTGCGGGGATCGCGGTTGCTTGACCGGAGACCACCTCACTATCGATGTCCTGCGGTACCCGGGCTCAGCCTTCGGCCCGGGCGATCCTGATGGCGCCTGGCTCCTCCGTTCTTCCTCATTGACCAACTGCTGGTGGCCTGTCACAGCGCCACTCTTCGGCAGCCAGCCCCGTTGCCCATCCTGCAACTGCTCTGGCTTGGAACCCCACTGCCGAACTTCCCGGTACGCGCGCCCGCAGCCGACGCCTTTACCGAGGTACCGCTCACTGACTGCACTGCTGGTACTGCCACTACTTCAACTGCGGTACTGCTCCTGGCGGCCCCTGATGACTGCGGGCCACCCGGTCCGGCCGTCAGTCCCGTCGCCGTCCTGCAACCGCTCTGGCTTCGGAACTCCACCACCGCACCGACTTGCGAACTGCGACTGCCTGTACTGCTGCCCGGCAGTTCGTCTCTGCCGGGCCCTTCGGTCTCTCTGGGCTACGAGAGAAACCATACCCACGCCACCGCTCAATGTCTACTTCGGCCAGGATAGATTTTCGTGTGCCTCGGACTGAGCTAGCTGCCCGTGGTGGTCTTAGGTATGCAGGGCGGTCATCGCTGCTGGTCAGGCCCATGGGCGTGGCGGCAGCCGGACGCGGGGGTTCGGTGTGGCGCCGATGCGCAGTGCTTCGACTACTACTTCCGGCGTGGCCCATCGTCTCGGCCGAGCGACTGCCCTCGCCCGGCGCGCCTCTCGCGGCGAGATGTGGAGTGCCCTACTCGCCAGGGGCGCGACCGCTGGCGGGGGTGGGACGGCCGCCGGGAGGGTCCGCCGACACATCTGCACTTGCACATGGTCCGCACCCTTCAGGGGACCGGTGGGGATCCCGGAGACGGGCGGGACGTATCGGGCCCTCCTCGCTACTCGGCCAGTGCCGCGCCCACCGCTCAGGCGGTCAGAATGTCGCCGGAACGCCGAGCATTGCGGACGCCTGCTGGAGCGGGCCGAGGGGGTGCGTCGGCGCGGTGGCCCTGGGCCGGACGCGGCAGGTGAAGCCGAGCCGCGCGATGGCCCGGAGAACTTCGCCGGTGCTGAAGTCGCGTCGGTCCTGGCGGGTGACGATCTGGCCGACCTGCTTGGCGGGGTAGATGCGGCGGCCGATGGTCAGGGACTCGCCGGTGACCGGCTCGGGCTTGACACCCTTCACCGATTCCAGGACGCCGCCCTTGGTTAGGTCGAACGGGAAACGGGCGCGGCTGTGCAGCTCCGCTACCACTTGCGCGTCTATCCCGAACCCGGCCAGCGCCGCGCGCTGGCCGGGGCGTTCGGGTGCGCCCGCGTGGTCTTCAACGACGGCCTGCGGGCCCGGCAGGAAGCGCACGCGGCAGGGCTGCCGTACGTCAAGGACCTGATCAAGTGGCCCTCAGGCCGCCGCGTCGAAGGAGGACCGCCGCCCGTTGACGCGCCGGGCAGCCGGGCGGGGCTTGCGTCGGCCGCGGGAGGCGCTGCTGCGCCGGGGCCGCTCGGTCACGGGTGCGGTGATGGTGACCGGGATCCCGGACGGGTCCTGGGCGCCGGTGATGCGGTGTAGTGCCTCTTCGCCCGGGCGGACCCGGGTGGTCTGCGGGGTGATCCCGGCGGTGGCCATCAGACGGGTCATGTCGCGGCGCTGGTTCGCGGTGACCAGGGTGACGACGCTGCCGGACTCGCCGGCGCGCGCGGTACGGCCGCCGCGGTGAAGGTAGTCCTTGTGATCGGTCGGCGGGTCGATGTTCACGACGAGGTCGAGGTTGTCGACGTGGATGCCGCGCGCCGCCACGTTCGTGGCGACCAGCACGGTGACGTGACCGGTCTTGAACTGGGTGAGGGTCCGGGTGCGCTGGGGCTGGGACTTCCCGCCGTGCAGCGCAGCGGCCCGTACTCCGCTGCTGAGCAGGTGCTCGGTCAGGCGGTCGACGGCGTGCTTGGTGTCCAGGAACATCATGACCCGGCCCTCTCGCGCTGCGATCTGCGTCGTCATGCGCTGCTTGTCGGCGGAGTGGACGTGCAGCACGTGGTGCTCCATTGTCGTCACCGCGCCGGCGGACGGGTCGACGGAGTGCACGACCGGGTCGGTCAGGTAGCGGCGCACCAGCAGGTCGACGTTGCGGTCCAGGGTGGCGGAGAAAAGCATCCGCTGGCCTTCTGGGCGTACCTGGTCGAGCAGGGCGGTGACCTGAGGCATGAAGCCCATGTCGGCCATCTGGTCGGCTTCGTCGAGGACAGTGATCGCGACCTGGTTCAGCCGGCAGTCACCGCGGTCGATGAGGTCCTTCAACCGGCCTGGCGTGGCTACGACGACCTCCGCGCCCGCGCGCAGCGCGCCGGCCTGCTTGCCGATCGACATGCCGCCGACGACCGTGTTCAGACGCAGTTTCACGGAGCGGGCGTACGGGGTGAGGGCGTCGGTCACCTGCTGGGCCAGCTCGCGGGTGGGGACGAGTACGAGAGCGAGCGGCTGGTGGGGCTCGGCGCGCTGCCCGGCGGTGCGCGCCAGCAGGGCGAGACCGAAGGCGAGGGTCTTGCCGGAGCCGGTACGGCCGCGGCCAAGGACGTCGCGGCCGGCCAGGGTGTTGGGCAGGGTGGCGCCCTGGATCGGGAATGGCACGGTCACGCCCTCCGCGCCGAGGGCGGCCAGCAGCTCCCCGGGCATGCCCAGATCGGAGAAGGCGTCGACCGCGGGCAGCGCCGGGGTGATCGTCTTCGGCGGGGCGAACTCGCCCTGTACCGCGGCGGGCCGGCGGCCGTGCCCGCCCGAGCGGCTCGGGCTTGCGGAATGGCCCGGCGCGGACGAGCCGAAGCGGCTGCCCCTAGGCGAACCAGCGCCGCCCTTGCCGAAAATGGGGTCGCCGGTGCGGCTGCGGGTGCGAGAGGAGCGCTCGTTCCTACGTGCGGAGTTCATTCAGAACCTTCCTTGGTGCGGCACGCATCAAGGAACTCCCGCTGCGGAGAACCAGCGCTGGGAATTACGAGACCGGGCCGAATGGAATGCGAAAGTGCATTTGGGCTACGGGAAATCCGTACAGGCCCAGGCGTTGAAATAGGCGACGTCCGGCGGATGTGAAATCCAGGACGGCGGTCGAGGGGTGCGACTACGAAGAGGGCGCCACATGAAATCCTGCGTCCCGCGGGGAATGCGTGCAGCTGGGGCCCGCACCCCGAGGGATGCGGGCCCCAGCTACAAAATGCGCGTCAGCGTCAGGCGGGAACGATGTTCTCGGCCGTCGGGCCTTTCTGGCCCTGCACGATGTCGAAGGCCACCTTCTGGCCTTCGAGCAGCTCACGGAAGCCTTCGGCTGCGATGTTCGAGAAGTGGGCGAACACGTCGGCGCCGTCACCGTCCTGCTCGATGAAGCCGAATCCCTTTGCCGCGTTGAACCACTTCACGGTGCCAGTAGCCATGTCATATCTCCTTGGGGCAGTACAGCGGAATCCGCACCATGCGGAGACCGCGTCGCCGCGATGATGCCCCGCCCGGAGAATGGCCGGGGAATAGAGAGCGCTCTTCAGCGGCGCGGAGGCCGACTGGAGACGCTCGAAGATTCTGGGTACCAAAACTGCAACCGAGATCGACAGTAGCATGCTGCGGCGGCTTGTGTGTGAAATTCATCCACCCTGTGCGCGGTGGTAAAAAGTCTCATCGCGGGGTCCGTTAAATCCTTAGACCGCGGGCACAGATATCGATTCGCCTGGAGTGCCGCGCCTCGAACAAGCTTGAACGGGGCGTCTGCCGTCTGCGGCGTGTACAGCCACCCGTCTGGACCCGAGTGCCCTTCCCAGAGCAGGTTCCCACGGCCCGCGAGCCGAAGGGGAGGCGCACCGCTTCGCTGCGGCCTTGCACACGCTCTTCGAAACCCGACCACCGCTTGGATCCTGTCGGCGAAGAGATGCTGGCAGGTCGCCGCATGAGGTGGCGGAGACGGTGGTCTGGCTCGCCGAAGAGAAGCGCAACCCGCCGGTCACGATCGACGACGCCGTCGCCCGACTTGCGAAAGCCGGCTTGCCGCGCTTCGCGGACCTTCTGACGCGTTACCTCGGGCACCGCGCGAGGTGACGCGGGCGTGGGTGGTGTACAGGTGGTGCGCGACGCCCGGAGAGGTCTAGACGAGTCATTCCGAATGCTGACGGTGCGTTTGGGAACGCAGACAGGGCGTCCAAGATCGATCTGTGACGAATGACCTGGACGCCCTGCTCA
>NZ_JBIAGC010000029.1:0-76412 GCF_042869595.1 Streptomyces sp. NPDC006879 | reverse complement strand
GCAAGATCCGATGCTCGACTACCCGCATCACCGCACTCGTCCAGGCCATCCTCGCCCTGCATCTGGCCAGCTCAGAGCGATGATGGAAAAGGCTCCGTGGCTGCTCCCTGCGGACCCCGCGGCATTACGGGGCGCTCGCCGTCGCGGTATCGGAGCGCCGCCGATCGGCAGGGGCGCCAAGGCGGGGGCCGCGTCCTTGACCGATGTTTGCGGACGTCCCAACGGGCTCCGCGATCGGGCACTAGAGTCCTGCTGTGCCGTACGTCACATGGCGGCGCGGGGCGGTTGGCCGTGGCGGGGCGGCCGAGTGAGAAGATCCGGGGGCTTCATGCGAGAGATGGTCAAAGGCTCGAACGTCGCGCTGAGCACCCTGAGTGAGAACCCCGGCTCGGTGATGCTCAGCCTGAGCTGGGTGAGCCCAACAGGGGACGGCGATGCGGACGTCTCCGTCCTGCTGGTCGACGCGCACGGCAAGGTGCGCAGCGATGGCGACTTCTACTTCTACAACAACCCCGTCGCCACTGACGGCAGTGTGCAACTGCTCGGAAAGACGCCGACGGAGAGCGGAGAAGAAGACCGGATCAGCTTCGATCTGACTGCGGTGCCCTACGACATCGAGCGGATCGTCGTGGCGGCGAGCCGCTACCAGGGCGCCGGCTTCGGGGAACTGGAAGACCTGCAAGTGGTCCTGGCCGACGGGGGCGGCGACAGCCTCCTCAGTTTCGCCATAGACGACGCCGGACCGGTGAGCGCGATCATTTTCGGCGAGCTGTACCGGCGCGGGGGCGAGTGGAAATTCCGAGCCGTCGGGCAGGGCTACGACACTGGCCTGGCCGGCCTGGCGAGGGACTTCGGAGTCGACATCGAAGACGACGCGGGCGCCGAGGCCACGGTTCACGGCCAAGGAGACGCCGAACCTGAGAGCAGGTCGGTTCCGGGCGGCGCCGTCGACCAAGCCCCGGCGGCTGCCGGCGGATCACCTCCAGCCCCCCGCACTCCTGCCGGCGAGGCGAGGTCGAAGGCGGCAACACGGCCCAGAACCGCGCGGAGGAAGGTCACCGTACCCAGGGTGCCGCGGAAGTCCCTGGCGGAGAACGACTCGTGGAAGCAGGCCAGGCTCTTTCCGGTCTCGGCGCTCAAGAGCGACCGGGACCGGGAGACGCGCGCCACTTCGGTGCTGCTCTCGGTGATGGCGCAAGTACCCGAGTTCGGGCGCAGGCTCACGGCCGTCTTCGGAGCGCCGGCCGGTCGTATGGAGACGTTTACCGAGGTCTCCCTACCGCACGGAGAAGCCCCGCGCCGCCCCGACGGGGTGCTCCGGGTGGAGAGGGCCGGCAAGCTGTGGACCGCGCTACTGGAAACCAAGACCAACGGCAACGGCTTCAAGCCCGAACAGGTGCAGGCATACGTGGACATCGCCGCACGCCGTGGGTACGAGGCCGTGATCACTCTCTCGAACGATGTCGCGCTGGAAGGCAGCCCGCTCCTCGACGTCAGGATCGACGGGCGGCGCAAGCACAAGGTATCCCTCTGGCACCTGTCCTGGGCTGAAGTCGCCTATCAAGCACAAATGCTGATCAGGCACGAGGGGGTCGGAGACCAAGCACACGCCTGGTTGCTCCATGAGCTGCTCCACTATCTGCGGCACGAGAACTCGGGCTGCCACGGATTCCAGAACATGGGGTCGGCCTGGGTCCCCGTACGCAACGGGATCGACGACGAGACCCTGTGCCACGGCGACCCGCGCGCCCTGGAAGTGGTCGAGAGCTGGGAGCGGCTCATCCGGCAGATCTGCCTCAGCCTCGGTGGCGAACTCGGTCAGAAGGTACTGCCGGTCCAGCGTGCCAAGCGCGGAGCCGATCCCGAACTCCGCCGCAATCTTCTTGCCGACCAGCTCTGCCTCGACGGCAGGCTGCGGGCGGAACTGCGAATCGAAGGAGCTCCGGGAATCCTGGCGGTCAGCGCCGACCTGCGCACTGCCAGGCTCCGCACCTCCATCGACGTCCCCGTACCCGAGCAGGGCTACCCGCTGACCTGGGCCAAACGCCTCATCCGTCACCTGGCCGGGGCTCCGGCGGATCTCCATGTGGAGACACTGGTCGAAGGAGGCACCGGTGGACCACGCGGCACGTTGGAACGGCTCCGCCCCGAGCCGGCAGACATGCTGCCGAAGAAGAACGACGCCCAGATCACCGGGTTCCGCCTGTCGCTCCTCAAGAGCATGGGCAGCAGCCGCGGCAACGCGGAGTCTGGTTTCATCCGCAGTGTCGACGACGCCGTGCATCGCTTCCACTCCGCGGTCGTGGTTCACCTGGACCGTGTCCCGGTCCGGCGCACACCGGTGAAGGACGGGCCGGGCACCGCGTGACGCCGATGCAGGGGCGGCGGCGCGCGGAGGGCGCCCGGTCGTCACCCGTGAGGCGGAGGCATCGGGCTCCGCCGAGGGGTGCGGGCAAACTGCTGCCGCCCGAGCTGAGGGTGGTGGCGCAGCGGAGATGTGGTGCTGCGGAGGAGAAGACGCACCACGGTTCGGTGTCCCGCTCGGTGGACCCGCCTGGACGGAGGGGGAGGAACCACGAGCGACACCTCGGCGACCCAGACTCGATCGGAGGTCCCTGTGGATGAGTAGCAGCCTTCAAGACCTGGCCGTCAACCTTTCAGCTGCTGCAATCGCCTTCGTGGCGGGCTGGTCATGGGGAAGACTCCGCGACCTGTGGAGGTTCCGGAGTGTGCGGGGCTTCTGGAAGCCGTTCACCACCGACGACCTCAAGGTGGTGACGTCGATCTTCATCCAGGAGGAGCACTACATATGGGAGCGATCTGGGCTCATCGGGGTCGGGGACGTGCTGGCACTTAACGAACTACGACACCAGCTGAAGCGGGCGGGAATCGATCAGCTTCCGTTGACGCCGAGCCACCAACTCACCGGGCTGGAACGCCAAGGCAACCTCGTCCTGGTCGGCGGACCTCACTCCAACCGGGTAACTGCCGAAGTCTTGCGGCGATTGCCCGTGACCTTCGCATTTGGTTCGGCCGACACGCATGACGCCGACATCTACGATTCCCTGACGGGCAACGTCATGCGGTGCGTCATCGACCCCAACGGGCAACTCGCGGTGGATCAAGGCATATTGATCCGTGCGACCAACCCCTTCAACCGGCGTCGGAACGTCATCGTGCTTGCCGGAAGCTTCGGATTCGGCACGAGCGCCGCAGCGCGCCTCCTGGTCAGCTCGGAGATCCTCACCCATGAGATCGTTGCTCAGGGAAGCCCGTTCGAAGCCGTCTTCTGCGTGGACATCGTCGGAGGGACTCCGCAGCACATCGAGTTGAAGGAACTTCGGCGGTTGGATCCAACGATTCTCCGCCCGGGATCCTGAGCCGTACCCGGGGCAGAGAGACGCTCGTGTCCCGGCTACTTCGCTACTTCGGTGGGTCCCTGGCAGAACGTCATCTTCCTCGGCTGGAACGTGCCGCGTGGAAGGGCGGTCAGCCACCCGAACCGTCCTGTACGCAGGAGCGGAACAGGCGCAGCAGCTCACGGGCGGCGGGGCTCTGGGCGTCGAAGGTCTGTCCCCGGTGTTCAGGGAGGACGTCCGGCCCCCAGAGACGAGCGCTGTGGCAGCGGAAGCAGAAGGCGATCTCGAAGAGTTCCTCCGTGGCGCTGTGGGCCCGGATTCCCCAGCCCGGGGCGAAGCACCTGTACAGCTCGTCGGGTGGCAGGTCGGCGATGAGGTCCAGGGCTCGCCGGGCCCGGTGCTCTGCCCAGATCGCGACCGTCACCCCTGCCAAGTCGCTCGAAGTGAGGTGCCTGATGGGATCGGTGATGCGGACGGCTTCCACAAGCTCGGTCTTCGCCCGGGAGAGGGGGAGTTGCACGCGTACGACCTCTCGTCGATGACAGTACCGTCGAACAGGGCGAGCCTGCGGGGCCAGGGGACACCGATGAGGAGCCATCGCCGTGCACCGCGTCTGGTCACGCCGGGCCTTCGGCGCCGTCGTGCAAGGTACCCGGCGGTCCGGCGGGGTTCCTCGGCCCCTCAGGCCATCACCCGTAGAGATCACCAGGGTACGACTCCCTTGTCGTCGAACAGCTGACCTCGCCCGACTCGAACGACGGTTCCGGGTCGTGTTGCTGGAGCGCACCAGCCGCAAGGTCACGCTCACCGAAGCAGGAGCCGTGCTGCTGTCCGAGGCGCGCGCGATCCTCGGCACGGTAGCCGCGGCCGAACGACGTACCCGGCAGGCCGCGCAGAGCCGCCCCCGCCCCGTCCTCGCCGCCAAGCCCGGTACCGCGGACGAGGTGCTCGCCGAACTGCTCGACGCCTACCGAGCGGTACCCGAGGCCGCCAGCGTCGACCTGCTGCTCCCCACATCCGCCTGTACCGACCTGCGCCGGGACCTCGCTGCCGTGCCGGTCCTGGACGCGCCGCCCGTGACGACGGTGATCGCCTGGCCATCGCAGAGCCGCCTGCGCGAGGTCGCCGACCTGGTCCGTGTGGCGACAAGCCCGCGACCGGGTCCGCGCCGTCGAACGCCAGGGCGCCACCAGGAGCGGCCGGGGCGCCCGACCGGGCTCACTGCCGGGTGAGACGCCAGTGGACGGCTTGCGCCAGTCGGTCCGCGGCCTCGTCGTCGAACTGCAGGTAGAGGAACGGTTCGATCAGTTCCATCTCGACGATACGAGGCCTCCCGGCGTCGTCCCGGATCATGTCGATGCGCGCGTACAGCAGGTCCTGCGCGCCGGGCACGCTCTGTAGTGCGTCCCGCGCAGCCGAGAAGTGATCGGGGTCGGGGCGGCAGGGCCGGGCGGACCAGTCGTCCCCCGGTTCTGGCGCCAGGATCCCGGCACGGAGCTCCTCGGGAGCGAGGTACCCGTGCTTACGTACGGCGTGACTGAAGGCGCCACCGATGAACACCAGGGAGATCTCGCCCCAGCGATCCGCATGGGCGAGGTAGGGCTGGACCATCATGGACGGGCGGGAAGAGGCGTATGCGCACGCGGCGTCGATGTCGGTGGTCCGCAGGGCGTGCTGTCCTCCGATCCCGATGCTTGGTTTGACGACGACCTCCTGCCAACTGCCGGGCAGATCCGCGGCGGTCAGCCGCTTGCGGGCTGTCGTCCACACCGTGGGAACCACCGCGCAGCCCCGTCCGGCCAGGTACCGCAGGTATTCCTTGCGGCTGTTCCACGCGATCACGCGCGCCGGGTTCGACAGCGCGGTCCGGTCCCCGATGCGCCGGACGGCGGCGAGGAACTCGGTGTGTCGGGCGGTGTAGTCCCATGCGCTGCGCACGATCGCCGCCCGGTACCCGGACCAGTCGACGTCCAGGTCGTCCCAGCGCACGGCCGCCACGCTCATCCCGAGACCTTCGATGGCGTCGACGGCTGCTTTGAGTTCCGGGTCGTACCCGTCGAAGGTCAGGTACGCCACGTCCACCGAGGAACGTGCGCTAACCACGGACGGCCCCCGGCGGGGTGACGGGCGCGAGGGTGACCACCAGGACGTCGCGGTAGGCTCGTCCGGGCCGACGGGGAGTCAGCGGGCTGACGTAGTGCTCCACCATGGGGTCTGCGAGCAACAGTGCGTCACCGACGGCAAGCGGCCCCTGGAACAGCGCCTCCGCGGTATCGCCCAAACCCCTGACGGTCGTGATCGCGCCGCTGTCGTTGTGCCGTGCGACGCAGGCGACGAGTACCCAGGAGAAGCCGTCCTGGTGAAAGCCTTCCGGGGTGGGCATACCGGGGTGATCGTCCGTGGCCAGGACACGGATCTGATGGCAGCCCAGAACGAACTCCCCACGCGGCACGATGCCGCGTTCCTGCGCGCGCAGGGCCAGGGCCCGCGCGCACCCCCGGGCAGGTGCCGCGAGCGGGGCGAACGCCCGCTCGATGCCTCCGGCATGGCTGTTGAGGTGCCTGCTCTGGAAGAACGGGACTCTCAGACTCCAGTGCAGCTCGCCCGGGGTCAGAAGCGTCTGCCCGTAGGCCCGGTACCGGTACACGTGGTCGCCGTCGAGGTACTGGTCCGCCGGAAGGTCCTCGTAGCTCGCGGCGAGACGGTCGTCGATGAGGTCGGAGCAGGCGATGGTGTGGACGGGCAAGAACTCTCCTGGTTCGGAACGGATTTACGGTGTTTGGGCCCGGGCCACCGGGCACCTGCCGCACCCCAGGACCGGTTGAGCGCCGTTCGAACGGGAACGCCGCCTTGCCGCTACAGCCACCAGCGCACCGGGCGCAAAGTGCCCGTACGTGCACCTCGGAGGGACTGCGGCGAGTCCTCTTCGCCGAAGGCCCTCGTGCTCAACGAAGCCAACCGCGCCCGGTCACGCCCCAAGGCTCCGATCTCGCCTGGAGTGCATCCGCCGCAACCGAACCGCCGGCCCGCAGCCGAAGAGGGGCCGCACGCAGCCGGGCAAGGGCCGGCAGGCGTCGAGCAGGGGACGGTCAGCCCCCTGAGCCGGGCGGATAGGCCGGGCGGACCGTACACCGTTCGCACCCGAAGAGGATGCGCAGCCGTGGGCGCTACTTTCGGCCCGGGGTCCATTTCATGCCGAGCCGGTACGCGCGGGAGATCACGTCCTGGACGCCGGGGCCGTCCTGCGGGGTGAACCAGCGCACCTCGCGCCCGATGACGAAAACGCAGGTCAGGGACGTGTGACGGTCAAGGTACTGGAAAGTGCAACGGCCACATGGGCCGTGTGTCTTTTGGTATCCACAAGAAAGCCCCCGACTTGCATTCCTGCAGGTCAGGGGCTTCTTTGGCACTTCATCAGAAGTGCCCCCGGCAGGATTCGAACCTGCGCACACGGCTCCGGAGGCCGTTGCTCTATCCCCTGAGCTACGGGGGCGTGTCGCTGCGTTGTGGCGACGGGTAGAACCCTACCAGCTCTCCGAGAGTGATCAGGAACGGGTTTGGTCGCTGGCCCACGCTTCGCCCGCACGGGGTGGAAGTGGGGAAAACCCGGACGCGAGGGCCGGAGCGGACCTACTCTCGAGTTGTGCCAGGCGCTTCGGGCCGAGTGCTTGTTGTCGATGACAACAAGGTCATCCGGCAGCTGATCAAGGTCAACCTCGAGCTGGAGGGCTTCGAGGTCGTGACCGCGTCCGATGGTGCCGAGTGTCTGGAGGTCGTCCATGCCGTGCGGCCGGATGTGATCACGCTGGATGTGGTGATGCCTCGACTGGATGGTTTCGGGACGGCGGAGCGACTGCGAGCAGACCCCCGGACCAGTCACCTTCCGGTGGCCATCGTGAGCGCGTGCACGCACTACGAGGTCGAGCACGGTGTGGTTGCTGGTGTGGACGCCTTCGTGGCCAAGCCCTTCGAGCCGGCCGAGTTGATCAGGGTGGTGCGCCGTCTGGTCGAGGGGCACGGTGGGGGCGGTTCGTCTTCAGCTCAGCCGCCGGCTGCCGGCCGTAGCTGCGGATGAGGTGACGGGCCGGGCGCCCACATGGCGAAACCGGTTCGCGGAGGGACCCCCCTTCTCGCCTAGGCTGGTCCCGTGACCCCCGCTGAGCTCTCCCGTACCCTCACGCGCGCCGTGCGTTGCGCCGTCGAGGACGGTGAGCTGCGGGTCGTGGTGCCCGACCGGGTGGTGGTGGAGCGTTCGCGGCCGGGGGGGCGCGGTGACTACGCCTCGAACGTGGCTCTGAGGTTGTCCCGTGCTGCTGGGCTGTCCGCTGCCGAGGTGGCGCGGGTGTTGTGCCAGCGGTTGGCGGGGGAGCCTGGTGTGAGGTCGGTGGAGATCACCGGGCCGGGCTTCTTGAACTTCACCCTCGCTCTCGATCTCGCCCCGGTCGATGAGGTCCGCCGTCTCGGGAGCCGTTACGGGTGCGGGGGTTCGATGGCCGGTGCGGTGGTGGCGGTCGGTGCGGAGCCGAGCGGGCTGCGGGCACGGGTGTACTGGGAGGTTGCCCTGCGGTTGCTGGCGGCGCAGGGTGCCCGGGTGGCTCTGGAGGGGCCGGGGCTGGAGGCTGCCGGGCTGCACGGCCTTGCGGAGCCGGAGGCGGTTCGGCGGTTCGGTGCGGGCGCGGTGCGCTGGGGGGTGTTGGCCACGCCGGCCTCGGAGGCCGTACACCTTGATGCCGGGCTGCTGGTGCAGGGCGAGGGCAATCCCTATTTCACGGTTCGGTACGCCTATGCGCGCAGCCGGGCGTTGGAGCGGAGCGCCGCCCAGCTTGGTTTCGGTGGCGCGCCGGTTGCCGTGGGGGCCGCGGCCGTGGGTGCTCCGTACGAGTCGGTTGCCGGTCCTGGTGTTGATGCCCGCGGCGGTCGGTTGGTCGGGTTGCTGGCCGAGTATCCGTTGGTGTTGGAGGCGGCGGCGCACCGCAGGGCGCCGGAGCGCTTGGTGCGTCATCTCGTGGCCGTGGCGGACGAGTTGTTGGACTTTCAGTGCAGCGTGTTGCCGCTCGGTGAGGAGAAACCCTTGGCCGCCCACCGTTCCCGGCTGGCCGTTGCCGAGGCCGCCGGGGTGGTGCTGGCCGGCGGCCTGTCCCTGCTCGGCATTGACGCCCCTGAGTTTTTGTGACGTGATTTCTGTGACGCGCGAAAGAGATCGATCATGAGCCGTTCCGCCCATCCCGCCGGACCCCGCCACGCCGATGTGCTTCCCGAGGGGCACTACACCGCCCCGCCTGCCGATCTGAACGTCCTGGAGGAGAAGGTCTGGGCGCGCACGGTCTCCCGTGGTGACGACGGCGTGGTGACGGTGGCTGGGCTTGAAGTAACCCGGCTGGCCGAAGAGTTCGGCACCCCCGCGTACATCCTGGACGAGGCGGACTTCCGGGAGCGCTGCCGGGCCTGGGCGCATGCCTTCGGGAAGGAGGCCGATGTCTTCTACGCGGGCAAGGCCTTCCTGTCCAAGGCGGTGGTGCGCTGGCTCAAGGAGGAGGGGCTCAACCTGGACGTCTGTTCCGCGGGCGAGCTGAGCACCGCGCTCGCGGCGGACATGCCGGCCGAGCGCATCGCGTATCACGGCAACAACAAGTCGACGGCGGAGATCCGGCGGGCTGTTGAGGTCGGTGTCGGCCGGATCGTGCTGGATTCCTTCCAGGAGATCGCTCGGGTCGCACATGTGGCCGCTGAGCTCGGGGTGCGCCAGCGGGTGCAGATCCGGGTCACCGTCGGGGTGGAGGCGCACACTCACGAGTTCATCGCCACCGCACACGAGGACCAGAAGTTCGGCATCGCCGTGGCGGATGGGCAGGCGGAGGAGGCGGTTCGGCGGGCCCTTGGCCATGACAGCCTGGAGCTGATCGGCATCCATTCGCACATCGGCTCGCAGATCTTCGACATGGCTGGTTTCGAGGTTTCGGCCCGCCGCGTCGTGCAACTCTTGGCGAGGGTTAGGGACGAGCACGATGTGGAACTGCCGGAGATCGATCTCGGAGGTGGGCTCGGCATCGCCTATACCCCGCAGGACGATCCGCGTGAGCCGCACGAGATCGCCAAGGCGTTGACGGAGATCGTCGGGCGGGAGTGCGAGGCGGCCGGGCTGCGGGCGCCTCGGATTTCCGTGGAGCCGGGGCGCGCCATCGTGGGGCCCACGGCTTTCACCCTGTACGAGGTGGGCACCGTCAAGCCGCTGGAGGGTTTGCGGACGTACGTGAGCGTGGACGGCGGGATGTCGGACAACATTCGGACCGCTCTGTACGACGCGGAGTACAGCGTGGCGTTGGTGTCGCGCCGTTCCGATGCGGCTCCGATGCTCAGCCGGGTGGTCGGCAAGCACTGTGAGAGCGGCGACATCCTGGTTCGGGACGCCTTCCTGCCCGCTGACCTGGCGCCGGGTGATCTGCTGGCGGTGCCGGCGACGGGTGCGTACTGCCGTTCCATGGCGAGTAACTACAACCATGCGTTGCGTCCGCCGGTGGTGGCCGTGCGCGAGGGCGGGGCGCGGGTGATCGTGCGGCGGGAGACCGAGGAGGACCTGTTGCGGCTCGATCTCGGCTGAGTCGCTCGGGCCGGGGCGGGCGCTGATGCGCTGGGTTCGCTTTGGTTCCGGGAGGCCGGGCAGGGTTTGCGCGGGCGTTTGACGCAGGTCCGGAAATCCACGGAATTTCCCGGGAAACCGTCCTGGCCCTCAAAATGATCGTCTCGCACTATGGACGGGAGATGGAAATGCCTGTCCAGTGCGTGAGACTGGTGGCTGGTTCGCACCGGCTTGCACGAGCAAGCCGGGCTCGATGAAAGGCGTAGGTCGAAATGATGCGTACGCGTCCGCTGAAGGTGGCGCTGCTGGGCTGTGGAGTGGTCGGCTCAGAGGTGGCGCGCATCATGACGACGCACGCCGATGACCTTGCGAACAGAATCGGCGCGCCGGTGGAGCTGGCCGGCGTCGCGGTGCGCCGCCCGTCGAAGGTGCGGGAGGGCATCGACCCGTCGCTGGTCACCACCGATGCGATGGCACTGGTCAAACGCGGGGACATCGACGTGGTCATCGAGGTCATCGGTGGCATCGAGCCTGCCCGGGCTCTGATCACCGCCGCGTTCGAGCACGGCGCCTCGGTGGTCTCGGCCAACAAGGCGCTGCTCGCCGAGGACGGCGCCGCGCTGCACGCCGCGGCTGAGCGCCACGGTCGGGACCTGTACTACGAGGCCGCCGTCGCTGGTGCTATCCCGCTGGTGCGCCCCATGCGCGAGTCTCTCGCCGGGGACAAGGTCAACCGCGTCCTGGGCATCGTCAACGGCACCACCAACTTCATCCTCGACAAGATGGACTCTTCCGGCGCCGGCTATTCGGAGGCGCTCGACGAGGCCACCGCGCTCGGCTACGCCGAGGCCGATCCGACGGCCGATGTCGAGGGCTTCGACGCCGCGGCCAAGGCGGCGATCCTCGCGGGGATCGCCTTCCACACCCGGGTTCGCCTGGACGACGTCTACCGCGAGGGCATGACGGAGGTCAGCGCCGCCGACTTCGCCTCGGCCAAGCGGATGGGGTGCACCATCAAGCTGCTCGCCATCTTGGAGCGCGCTGCCGACGGCCGGTCCGTGACGGCCCGGGTGCACCCGGCGATGATCCCGCTGAGTCACCCGCTGGCGTCGGTTCGGGAGGCGTACAACGCGGTGTTCGTGGAGGCGGAGGCAGCCGGCCGGTTGATGTTCTACGGGCCTGGCGCGGGCGGTTCGCCGACCGCTTCGGCGGTGTTGGGCGACCTGGTCGCGGTCTGTCGCAACAAGCTCAGCCAGACCACGGGACCGGGGGAGTCCGCGTACACGCAGCTGCCCGTCAGCCCGATGGGTGAGGTCATCACCCGATACCACATCAGCCTGGACGTGGCGGACAAGCCCGGCGTGCTCGCGCAGGTCGCCACGGTCTTCGCCGAGCACGGCGTGTCGATCGACACGGTCCGCCAGCAGGGCAAGGACGGCGAGGCATCCCTCGTCGTCGTCACCCACCGCGCGCCCGACTCCGCCCTTTCGGGGACGGTCGAGGCGCTGCGCAAGCTCGACACCGTCCGTGGTGTCGACAGCATCATGCGTGTTGAAGGGGAGTAAGGGACCCATGACCAGCAACGGCACCCACCAGTGGCGCGGCATCATCGAGGAGTACCGGGACCGTCTTCCGGTGACGGACGCGACGCCGGTCGTCACGCTCCGCGAGGGCGGTACGCCGCTCGTGCCGGCTCAGGTGCTCTCCGAGCGCACCGGGTGTGAGGTGCATCTCAAGGTCGAGGGCGCCAACCCGACCGGCTCCTTCAAGGACCGCGGTATGACCATGGCGATCACTCGCGCGAAGGAGGAGGGGGCGAAGGCGGTCATCTGCGCCTCCACCGGCAACACCTCCGCTTCGGCGGCTGCTTACGCGGTTCGGGCCGGCATGGTGTGTGCCGTTCTGGTTCCGCAAGGCAAGATCGCGCTGGGCAAGATGGGGCAGGCGCTGGTGCACGGCGCGAAGATCCTCCAGGTCGACGGCAATTTCGACGACTGTTTGACGCTGGCACGGCAGCTGTCCGACAACTACCCGGTGGCTCTGGTCAACTCGGTCAACCCGGTGCGGATCGAAGGGCAGAAGACCGCCGCTTTCGAAATCGTGGACGCTCTCGGTGACGCTCCTGACGTCCATGTGCTGCCGGTCGGCAATGCGGGAAACATCACCGCCTACTGGAGGGGCTTCAGGGAGTACAAGGCGGACGGTATCTCCACGCGCACCCCGCGGGTGTGGGGGTTCCAGGCTTCCGGTTCGGCGCCGATCGTGCGGGGTGAGCCGGTGAAGGAGCCACACACGATTGCGACTGCGATCCGCATCGGCAATCCGGCCTCCTGGGAGTTCGCGCTTGCCGCCCGGGACGAGTCCGGCGGGTTCATCGATGAGGTGACGGATCGCCAGATCCTTGCTGCTTACCGGCTGTTGGCCGCGCAGGAGGGCGTCTTCGTGGAACCCGCCTCGGCGGCGTCGGTGGCCGGCCTGCTCAAGGCCGCCGAAGCTGGCCTGGTCGATCCGGGTCAGCGCATCGTCTGCACCGTCACCGGAAACGGCCTGAAGGACCCCGACTGGGCGGTCGCAGGGGCTCCCCAGCCCGTCACCGTGCCGGTGGACGCCGCCGCCGCGGCCCAGCGCCTCGGCCTGGTCTGAGGGCTGGCCCGTCACCCTGGTGGTCCCGTGGGTGACGCCCCTGCGCGGTGCGCCCAACCGTGCAGGGGTGCCCCCTCGGGCGGCGCCTCGGGGGTGTTTCGGCCCGCATGGCGGCGCCGTGGTCGGTGCTCGCCCGTCGAGTCGCGAGGCGGCCCCGGGTATCCGGTTTGCTTTCGCACGCGCTCCGTCCCCCGCCGTGCCGCGAGGTCGCTCCCTGTGGCGCGGTGGGCGGGTGCCGGGCGTCAGCCTGTGGCGGAGCACGGGGTTCTGGCGACACGCACCATGCGCCTCCCGTGCGCCCTATGTCGCGACAGAACCTTCCTTCGATAGGCTGTACTTAACCTGCGCCGCCGCATCCGGCTTGGTGCTGCCCCAGTGCTGCCCTCGCGGCCCCCTCACCACATTCGCAGCGAAAATCTCGCACTGTTACAAGGAGTGTCATCGAGCGATGGCCGGTCCCGCGTTCCGCGCCGCCGCCGTACGGGTGCGCGTCCCCGCCTCCAGCGCCAACCTCGGCCCCGGCTTCGACTCCCTGGGCCTCGCCCTGGGGCTCTACGACGACGTGGTCGTCCGGGTGGCCGACTCCGGCCTGCACGTCGACATCGCCGGCGAAGGTGCCGAGACGTTGCCCCGCGACGAGGCCCACCTCCTGGTGCGCTCCATGCGTACCGCCTTCGACCTGCTCGGTGGGCAGCCCCGTGGTCTTGAGGTGGTCTGCGCCAACCGCATTCCGCACGGCCGTGGCCTGGGCTCCTCCTCCGCCGCCATCTGTGCGGGCATCATGGCCGCCCGCGCCGTGACGATAGGTGCGGACAGCAAGCTCGACGACGCCGCCCTGCTGGAACTCGCCACCGAGATCGAGGGGCACCCGGACAACGTGGCGGCCTGCCTCTTCGGCGGGTTCACCCTGGCGTGGATGGACGGCGGTGCCGCGCGGGCCATCCGGATGGAGCCTGCAGATTCCATCGTTCCGGTGGTCTTTGTCCCTTCTGTTCCGGTGTTGACGGAAACCGCCCGTGGTCTGCTGCCGCGTTCGGTACCGCATGTGGACGCCGCTGCCAACGCCGGCCGGGCGGCCCTGCTCGTCGAGGCCCTCACCAGGCGCCCCGAGCTGCTGCTGCCGGCCACGGAGGACCGCCTCCACCAGGAGTACCGCTCGCCGGCGATGCCGGAGAGCGTTGCGTTGGTCAACCGACTGCGGGCGGACGGCGTGCCCGCAGTCATCTCCGGTGCAGGACCTACGGTCCTGGCGCTGGTCGGGAACGGTGTGGCCGAGAAGGTCGCACAGCTCGCGGGTGAAGGGTGGGCAGCGCACCGGCTGGCCCTCGATTCCGCGGGTGCGAGCGTGCTGCCGCTCGGCGCCCCATAAGGAGACCAAGGGGTGCGCGGGCGGATCCACCGGCGGTGCGCGGTGCTGTGTGAGCACTCGCGGGCTGTGCGGTGGGCGATTGCCGGTGAATGAGAGGGGGAATGTCTGTTGGATCCGGTAGTGTTAACCTCAAGTACGCATCCGAAGCCTTCGTGGCTCGGTGCTCAGTGTCCCCATCCGGGACCACCTTTCTTCCGGGAGCCTCCCCAACTGCTTTGATCACTGCCAGGCAGTTTCGAGCACGCTCCGGAATCGGCGTGACGATCCCACGCTTTCAGCAGGGAGCCTCGCGCCGGAACCCACGTACGCATCTTTCCGCCGCCAATTGTCACGGCGGACCACCGCCCCGGCACGGTCCACCAACCAGGGACCGAGGTCGGACAGCACAACCGGTCGCCGAGCCAGACAGGCCGACGTCCGCTCCAGGGAAGGACCCTTCGTGAGCGACACCACCGATCTGATGGGCGTTGCCGACAAGAATGTCGACACCAGTGCGCCCGCCGCGGGTTCTGCCGCAGCCACCACTCCCCGGCGACGCCGCTCCGGCACCGGCCTTGAGGGCATGGTCCTGGCGGAGCTGCAGCAGGTCGCTTCGGGCCTCGGAATCAGGGGCACCGCGCGGATGCGCAAGAGCCAGCTGATCGAGGTCATCAAGGAGGCGCAGGCCGGAGGCGGCTCCGCCCCCGCGGCCAAGAACGCCGCCGCCGGCGAGAGCGCCGAGACCAAGCCGAAGCGCCGCGCCACATCCAAGGCCCGTACCGGCGAGGCCGCCGAGAAGGCCGCCACCGAGAAGGCCGTGGCCCAGCAGCAGATCGACATTCCGGGCCAGCCCGCCAGTGACGACCAGCCGGCCGGCGAACGCCGGCGTCGGCGGGCCACCGCCGCCGCGGGCAGCCCCGAGCAGGCTGCTGCCCCTGCAGCGGTCGCCGTGGCCACGGCTCCCGCCCAGGCCGAGCCCAAGGGCGAGGAGCGCACCGAGGCCAAGGCCGAGTCGGCCACCTCCACCGCCACGCAGGAAGGGACCGAGGGCCGGGGCCGTCGGGACCGTCGTGACCGGGGCGAGCGCGGTCAGCGCGACCGTCGTGACCGCGGTGAGCGGGGCAAGGGCGAGGAGACGGCCGGCGGCGGACAGCAGGGCCAGGGCGGCGGCCAGCGTCAGCAGCGTGACGGCCGTGGCCAGGGCTCGCAGAACAACGGGCCGCAGGACGAGTTCGAGGACGAGGGCGGCCGGCGGGGCCGTCGCGGTCGTTACCGCGACCGGCGTGGTCGTCGTGGGCGTGACGAGTTCGGAACCAGCGAGCCGCAGGTCGCCGAGGACGACGTACTGATCCCCGTCGCGGGCATCTTGGACATCCTCGACAACTACGCCTTCATCCGGACCTCCGGCTACCTGCCCGGCCCGAACGACGTGTACGTCTCCCTGGCTCAGGTCCGCAAGAGCGGCCTGCGCAAGGGTGACCACGTCACCGGTGCCGTGCGCCAGCCGAAGGAGGGCGAGCGTCGCGAGAAGTTCAACGCGCTTGTGCGGCTCGACTCGGTGAACGGCATGGCGCCGGAATCGGGCCGTGGTCGTCCGGAGTTCCAGAAGCTGACCCCGCTGTACCCGCAGGACCGGCTTCGTCTGGAGACCGACCCGGGCGTGCTGACCACGCGGATCATCGACCTCGTGTCGCCGATCGGCAAGGGCCAGCGTGGTCTGATCGTCGCCCCGCCGAAGACCGGTAAGACGATGATCATGCAGGCGATCGCCAACGCGATCACCCACAACAACCCCGAGTGCCACCTGATGGTCGTCCTGGTCGACGAGCGTCCGGAGGAAGTCACCGACATGCAGCGGTCGGTCAAGGGTGAGGTCATCTCCTCGACCTTCGACCGCCCGGCCGAGGACCACACCACGGTCGCCGAACTCGCCATCGAGCGGGCCAAGCGGCTGGTGGAGCTGGGCCATGACGTGGTCGTGCTGCTGGACTCCATCACCCGCCTGGGTCGCGCGTACAACCTCGCCGCGCCCGCCTCCGGCCGCATCCTGTCCGGCGGTGTCGACTCGACCGCGCTGTACCCGCCGAAGCGGTTCTTCGGCGCCGCGCGCAACATCGAGGACGGCGGCTCGCTGACCATCCTGGCCACCGCGCTGGTCGAGACCGGCTCGCGGATGGACGAGGTGATCTTCGAGGAGTTCAAGGGCACCGGCAACATGGAGCTCAAGCTCGACCGGAAGCTCGCCGACAAGCGGATCTTCCCCGCGGTCGACGTGGACCCGTCGGGTACTCGCAAGGAGGAGATCCTCCTCAACAGCGAGGAGCTGGGCATCGTTTGGAAGCTGCGTCGGGTGCTGCACGCGCTCGATTCACAGCAGGCGATCGAGCTGCTGCTGGACAAGATGAAGCAGACCAAGTCGAACGCCGAGTTCCTGATGCAGATCGCGAAGACGACGCCGTCGCCGAACAACGGCAACGACTAGGAATCTCGCTCCCCCGGGAACCGCCGGGCATCCAGCGGAGTCTTCCTGGTATCGAACCGCCCTGTCGCCTCGACAGGGCGGTTTCTTTTGTCTGCTCTCAACTGGCTTTAGTTTTTTGCCCGTTATCTAGCTGGAATAAAAGGCCGTCAGGTCATAGGATCGTCAGGCCGCATGAGGGGGGAACGTGCACCGGGGATCTTTGGTGTGCGTGGCGGCTTCGTCATGCCTTGTCATGCATCCGTCTGCTTTCGCAGCCTCCCGTCGTGCTCAGACTTGAACTCATAACGGGAGAACGAGTGTTCACTGCCAAGACCTCGCTGCGTCGCCGCTTCGCGTCGACCGGCGTCGCTACGGCGATAGCCGCCGGCCTGCTCGCCATCGCTCCGGCCGCCCCCGCGGGTGCGGCCACGCAGGCCGATGAAGGTGGCAAGGCTGACGCGCGGATGATCAAGTTCCTCGACGGTGCGCGCAAGGCGCTCGGAGAGACCAACGACACCCCCGGCCCCATCGAGCCGATGATCATCGGCGGCGGTAAGGCCAGCATCAAGCAGTACCCGTACGTGGCGCAGCTGTGGTGGTTCGACGGCCGCGGCAACGCCTCCTTCTGCACCAGCTCGATCGTGGGCCGCAAGAAGGTCCTGACCGCTGCGCACTGCACCGACGGCCGCAACATGCGGACCCGGGTGAGCGGCAACAAGCTCGTCGGCGGCGTGGTCATCGTGGGCGCCAGCAAGCGCTACGACGGCAGCCTGCACGGCGGCTCCGCCATGTGGGTCACCAAGCAGTGGCAGCACAAGAAGTACAACAAGTCGAAGATCGACAACGATGTGGCCGTCCTGACCCTGAAGAAGTCGGTCGCCTCCAAGCGCGTCATCAAGATCGCCAGCAGCACCGAGAAGACCCGCTACAAGTCCGGCACCAAGGCCCTCGCGTTGGGCTGGGGTCGCACCAAGTCCACCAGCAACGCCCTCTCGCCGTACCTGAAGAAGGCCACGCTGCCCATCAACAAGAACAGCACCTGCTCCTCCGTCTGGGGGCGCAACTTCATCAAGGGCCACATGATCTGCGTGGGCAAGAAGGCCACCGGCAGCGACCGCACCACCGTCGCCACCTGCAACGGTGACTCCGGCGGCCCGCTGGTCGTCCGGGGTCGTGTGGTCGGTGTCACCTCCTGGGGCGTGAAGAACTGCGTCGCCCGAGGTGCCCTCCCCGTCTACGCGAAGGTCAGCACCTACTCGAAGCTGATCGCGGCGCAGCTGCGCTAAGCGCACGCAACTCGGTACAGCACTTCCCGGGCCCGCCCGGCCGCTTCGGCGGCCGAGCGGGCCCGACCGCTTTCGGTGGCGGGTGCGGACGCCGCAGTCCCTCCGGGCGGTCGGTCCGGCCCCATCGCGTCAGGGGCCGGTGCCCGGGTGCGACCTTCGCCACACGCAGCCGCACGGGCAGCGGCTTCGATCCCCGCCTTCTGTTCGGCTGAACCCGCAGGTCGTATGCGGTGCGGTGATCCGTCCGGGCTGTTCGTCGGGCACCCGCGGCCCCACTCCTCACAGGGCGGGCACAGCTGACCGTGCAACCCTTCCCGCCGGATCGCCGTCTGACCAATGTGATGTCAGGCGCATTCCGGAAATCCCGGACCAAAGGCAATCCCAGGGGCAGTTACAGCCAGTGAGGGCAAGGGGAGCGTAAGACGCATGTCCGAGCAGAAGACCCGCGGTGCCACCGGCCGCCGCAGGAAGCGACCGCCAGCGCGGCGGCGGGCACTGGCGGTGGTGGCGTGGGGTGCGGCTGGCCTCGTGCTGCTCGGTGGTGCCGGGCTTGGCTACTTCTACGTCAAGTACAACGGCAACCTGCACAGCGTGGACCTCGACGCCGCCCTCGGCACGGACCGGCCCGAGGACGTGGACAACGGCTCGATGGACATCCTGGTCCTCGGCTCCGACTCCCGGGACGGGGCGAACAGCGAGTACGGAGCCGACGACGGCGGAAGCGCCCGTTCCGACACGGCGATGATCGTCCACCTCTACGAGGGGCACCAGAAGGCCAGCGTGATATCCATACCGCGCGACACCCTGGTCACCCGCCCCTCCTGCAAGAAGCCGGGCGGGGGCGCCGATCCGGGTGGGCCGCGCAAGATGTTCAACGAGTCCTTCACCGTGGGCGGGCCCGCCTGCGCGGTCAAGACCGTGGAGAAGATGTCCGGCATCCGCATGGACCACTTCGTCGAGGTCGATTTCACCGGCTTCAAGAAGATCATCGACGGCCTTGGCGGCGTGGAGATCACCACTCACGAGCCCATCAAGGACCCGGCCAGCCACCTCGACCTGCCAGCCGGTACCCACCGGCTGGGCGGCGAGCAGGCCCTCGGGCTGGTCCGCACCCGAAAGACTGTCGGCGATGGCAGCGACCTCGGCCGCATACAGCTCCAGCAGGCGTTCATGAAGGCGCTGCTGACCGAGATCAAGGGCATCGGGCTCTTCGAGAGCCCCACGAAGCTGCTGGGTCTCGCGGACACCGCCACCAAGGCCATCACCACCGACAAGGAACTCGGCGACGTGAAGTCCCTGGCGTCCTTCGCCGACAGTCTGCGTACTCTGGGCGCCGAAGACATGCAGATGGTCACGTTGCCGGTGGTCTACGACACCATCGACCCCAACCGCGTCGTCCCGCTGGAGCAGGAGAGCGGGCAGGTCTGGCAGGCGCTGCGGCAGGACCAGCCGCTTCCGGACTCGGTGACCCGGCGCTCGGCGGGCGACAAGGGGGCCGCGGGCTCCCTCGTCGACGGCGGCTGATCCCCCGCCCACGACGTCGGCCACGGCGCCCCGCCGCCGTGTCGGACCGTCCGAACGCGCCCCGCCGAGGGGCGGCCCTGCGCCTTGCGGCGCACCACCGTGACCCACACCGACCCTCCGCGGCAGCGGTCTACGGGTGGCTGTGGCGGGGCTGGAATACACCCCACCCTCGCGGCGTTGAGCTGACCGTCCTCGAATTTTGATAGGCGGCCCGGTCCTGGCAGACTGGTCCGTCGGCCCCGGTTCACGCAGTGCGCAATTCCGCCACCTGCGACCCGGAGCCCTCCCGAATCTAGGAGACACCTTGAAGCGCGAGATCCACCCCGAGTACGTCGAGACCCAGGTCAGCTGCACCTGCGGCGCGGCGTTCACCACCCGTAGCACCCTGACCGAGGGCACCATCCGTGCCGAGGTCTGCTCCGAGTGCCACCCGTTCTACACGGGCAAGCAGAAGATCCTCGACACCGGTGGCCGCGTGGCCCGCTTCGAGGCCCGCTTCGGCAAGGCTGCTGGCTCCGCCAAGAAGTAGCGAGCCACGGCGCCGGTCGACGGCCGCCCCCGCGCACCACAGGGGCGGCCGGACCGGCGCCTTTGTCGTCCCGCAGCCCCCACGCCCTTTCACCACAGGAGCCCCCGATGTTCGAGGCGGTCGAGGAACTGGTCGGCGAACACGCCGATCTTGAGAAGAAGCTCGCCGACCCTTCGGTCCACTCCGACCAGGCCAACGCGCGCAGGCTCAACAAGCGCTACGCGGAGCTGACCCCCATCGTGGGCACCTTCCGCGCCTGGAAGGAATCCGCCGGAGACATCGAGACGGCCAAGGAGCTGGCTGCCGACGACCCGGACTTCGCCGCCGAGGTCAAGGAGCTGGAGAAGCACCGCGAGGAGCTCACCGAGAAGCTCCGCCTGCTGCTGGTCCCGCGTGACCCCAGTGACGACAAGGACGTCCTGCTGGAGATCAAGGCGGGCGCGGGCGGCGACGAGTCCGCCCTGTTCGCCGGGGACCTGCTGCGCATGTACCTGCGCTACGCGGAGCGGGTCGGCTGGAAGACCGAGATCATCGACTCCACCGAGTCCGAGCTCGGTGGCTACAAGGACGTCCAGGTCTCCGTGCGGACCAAGGGCGGCCAGGGAGCCACCGAACCCGGCCAGGGAGTCTGGGCCCGACTGAAGTACGAGGGCGGAGTGCACCGCGTGCAGCGCGTGCCCGCCACCGAATCGCAGGGCCGCATCCACACCTCCGCAGCCGGCGTGCTCGTCACCCCGGAGGCCGAGGAGGTCGAGGTCGAGATCAACGCGAACGAGCTGCGCATCGATGTGTATCGCTCCTCCGGTCCCGGCGGGCAGTCGGTGAACACCACCGACTCGGCGGTCCGCATCACCCACCTTCCCACCGGTGTCGTCGCCTCCTGCCAGAACGAGAAGAGCCAGCTCCAGAACAAGGAGCAGGCCATGCGCATCCTGCGGTCGCGACTGCTGGCCGCCGCCCAGGAGGCCGCCGAGCAGGAGGCCGCGGACGCCCGGCGCAGCCAGGTGCGGACCGTGGACCGTTCGGAGAAGATCCGTACGTACAACTTCCCGGAGAACCGGATCTCGGACCACCGGGTCGGCTTCAAGTCCTACAACCTCGACCAGGTCCTCGACGGGGAACTCGACGCGGTGATCCAGGCCTGCGTGGACGCGGACTCCGCCGCGAAGCTCGCCGCCGCGCAGTAACCCCCTCGTACGGATCGACGGACTCGCTGGAGGAAGCGTGAACCTGCTGCTTGCCGAGGTGGCCCAGGCCACCCAGCGGCTGGCCGCCGCCGGCGTGCCCTCACCGCGGTTCGACGCGGAGGAGCTCGCCGCGTTCGTGCACGGGGTCAAGCGCGGTGAGCTGCACAACGTCAAGGACGCCGACTTCGACGCGCGCTACTGGGAGGCGGTCGCCCGTCGCGAGGCCCGCGAGCCGCTCCAGCACATCACCGGCCGGACCTTCTTCCGCTACCTGGAGCTCCAGGTGGGACCCGGTGTCTTCGTGCCGCGTCCGGAGACCGAGTCCGTGGTCAGCTGGGCCATAGACGCCGTGCGCGCCATGGACGTCGTGGAGCCGCTCATCGTCGACCTGTGCACCGGCTCCGGAGCGATCGCGCTGGCGATGGCACAGGAGGTGCCGCGCTCTCGTGTGCACGCCGTGGAGCTCAGCGAGGACGCGTTGGTGTGGACGCGCAAGAACGCCGAGGGCTCCCGGGTCTGCGTGCACCAGGGTGACGCCCTCTCCGCCCTGCCCGAGCTCGACGGCCAGGTGGACCTGGTCATTTCCAATCCGCCCTACATCCCGCTCACCGAGTGGGAGTACGTGGCGCCCGAGGCCCGTGACCACGATCCGGAGATGGCCCTGTTCTCCGGCGAGGACGGTCTCGACACCATTCGCGGAATCGAGCGCACCGCACACCGGCTGCTGCGCCCCGGCGGCCTCGTGGTCATCGAGCACGCCGACACCCAGGGCGGGCAGGTGCCGTGGATCTTCGCCGAGGAGCGGGGCTGGGCCGACGCGGCAGACCATCCGGACCTGAACAACCGCCCGCGGTTCGCCACCGCCCGCAAGGCGACGCCGTGACCGGCTGGCAGCGCCCCGTAATCACCATGACCATGACCATGCACGAGGAGGCCCGCTGATGGCCCGGCGATACGACTGCAACGACGCGACGGACCGCAAGACGGGACTTCGTGAAGCCGCCGCCGCGGTTCGCCGTGGCGAACTGGTCGTGCTGCCCACCGATACCCTGTACGGCATCGGGGCGGACGCTTTCAGCTCCGAGGCCATCGGGGACCTGCTGCGCGCCAAGGGACGTGGCCGCAACATGCCCACCCCCGTGCTGATCGGGAGCCCGAACACACTGCACGGCCTGGTCACCGACTTCTCCGAGCATGCCTGGGAGCTGGTCGACGCGTTCTGGCCCGGCCCCCTGACCATCGTGGCCCGCCACCAGCCCTCGCTGGCCTGGGACCTTGGGGAGACCCGTGGCACCGTGGCACTGCGGATGCCGCTCCACCCGGTGGCCATCGAACTGCTCACCGAGGTCGGCCCGATGGGGGTTTCCTCGGCGAACCTGACCGGGCACCCGGCCCCGGAGGACTGCGACGCCGCGCAGGGGATGCTCGGCGACGCTGTTTCGGTCTACCTCGACGGTGGCCCCACCCCGGGCATCCAACCCTCCTCGATCGTCGACTGCACCGGGAAGGTACCGGTCCTGGTGCGCGAGGGTGCGCTCAGCGCCGCCCAGCTGCGTGAGGTCGTACCCGACCTCGTAGAGGTGGCTCCGTGAGCCCTGAGGGCCGTGGCATAGCGGAGCCCCTGCACGCCGGTCAGATGGGTTCCTCGGCCCTCACCGGCACGTTCCGCATCCTCCACGTGAGCACCGGCAACGTCTGCCGCTCGCCCATCACCGAGCGGCTGACCCGGCATGCCCTCAGGGACCGGCTGGGGGAGCGTCCACAGGCGTGGGGGACCCAGGGCCTGATCGTGGAGAGCGCGGGCACCTGGGGCCACGAGGGGGCGCCCATGGAGGCCAATGCGGCAGCCGTGCTTGCCGACTTCGGTGCCGACGCCTCCGGTTTCACCGGACGTGAGCTCCTCGACGAGCACGTGATCCGCGCCGACCTGGTCTTGACGGCCACCCGGGACCACCGGGCGCAGGTGATCTCCATGGGGCATTCGGCGGGGCTGCGCACCTTCACCCTCAAGGAGTTCACTCGACTGGTGCGCGCCATAGACCCGGCCACCCTGCCCGACCCGCTGGACGACGGCATGGTCGAGCGCGCCCGCGCGCTGGTGCGGGCCGCCGCGGCCCTGCGCGGGTGGCTGCTGGCGCCGAGCGCCGAGGCCGACGAGGTCTTCGACCCGTACGGGGCGCCGATCACCTTCTTCCGGTCCATCGGCGGTGAGATCCAGGCTGCCCTGGACCCGGTCGTGACCGCTCTGACGGGCATCCCCGCCCACCGCTCCTGAGGCCGCCACCGGCCCCGACCGTTTCCCGTGCAGGTCCCTCTGCGGGCCCGGGCGCGGAGGAGATCTGTTTTCTAACCGGCAGGTAGGGACAATCCGTCCTAGAGTGGCGGTACTCGCCCCCCTTCGCGCCGGAGTCGCGCCATGACGGTCACCCACTCACCGGCAATCGACGTCCAGCCCTGGCCCGCCGACTTCGAGGCGCTACAACGCCAGGATCCGCAGCTCGCGGACGTGCTGGCGGGCGAGACGGAGCGGGTCTCGACCACCCTGCAACTGGGCGCGGCGGAGAACTTCAGCTCGCCGGCCGTGTTGGCGGCGCTCGGGTCGGCGTTGGCGAACAAGTACGCGGAGGGATATCCGGGCGCCCGCCACCACGGCGGTTGCGGTTACGCGGACCTCGCCGAGGAGATCGCCGTGCAGCGGGCCGCGGCGCTGTTCGGCACCGAGCACGCCAACGTCCAACCGCATTCGGGCTCTTCTGCGGTCCTGGCAGCGTATGCGGCCCTGCTGCGCCCCGGGGACACGGTGCTGGCCATGGGGCTCGGCGTCGGCGGCCACCTCACGCATGGCTCGCCGGCCAACTTCTCCGGCCGCTGGTTCGAGTTCGTCGGCTACGGCGTCGAGGCCGAGAGCGGGCTCGTCGACTACGCGCAGGTTCGCGAGCTCGCCGACCGGCACCGGCCCAAGGCCATCGTGTGCGGGGCGATCTCGTATCCCCGCCACCTCGACTACGCGGCCTTCCGGGAGGTCGCCGACGAGTGCGGCGCATACCTGATCGCTGACGCCGCCCACCCGATCGGGCTGGTGGCGGGAGGTGCTGCGCCCAGTCCGGTGCCGTACGCCGACCTGGTCTGCGCCACCACGCACAAGGTGCTGCGCGGACCGCGTGGCGGGATGATCCTCTGTGGGGCGGAACTGGCCGAGCGGGTGGACCGGGCGGTCTTCCCGTTCACCCAGGGCGGTGCGCAGATGCATACCATCGCGGCCAAGGCGGTGGCCTTCGGCGAGGCCGCCGGGCCGGCCTTCACCGGCTATGCCCACCGGACCGTGGCCAACGCGCGGGCCCTCGCGGAGGGGCTGGCGGAGGAGGGACTCTCGGTCATCACCGGGGGGACGGACACCCATCTGATCGTCGCCGACCCGGCGCCGCTGGGAATCGACACGGCCACCGCCCGAGGGCGGCTGGCCGCTGCCGGGCTGGTGCTGGAAACCTGTGGGCTGCCCTACGGGACCGAGCGCGGCCTGCGCCTGGGCACCGCCGCGCTCAGTACCCAGGGGATGGGTCGGCCTGAAATGTCCAGGATCGCGGGGCTCTGTGCGGCGGCGCTCCGTGAGGAGCCCGGCGTTCGGCAGGCCGTCAGGGAACTGGCGGGTGACTTCCCGCCGTATCCCGGGTAGCGCGCCGGGGCCCCTCGCCGCGGCCCCGAAGCACCCTGGGAACCGCTGGGGGCTGCCGGTATGTCCTCAAGCACGAGCACATCGAAGCTAGTGTGTGGGGCTGAGATGGCCGGCGATACATCTGGGGCAGCCCGTGCGTGATTACCTGCTGACGCTTTGCGTCACGGTCGCGGTTACCTATCTGCTGACCGGACCGGTGAGGAAGTTCGCGATCGCGGCCGGCGCTACGCCGGAGATCCGCGCGCGTGACGTCCACCGGGAACCGACTCCGCGGTTGGGTGGCATCGCCATGTTCGGCGGTCTGTGCGCCGGGCTTCTGGTCGCCGATCACCTGCAGAACCTCAACGGGGTCTTCGAGTTGTCGAACGAGCCACGGGCGTTGCTCTCGGGAGCCGCCCTGATCTGGCTGATCGGCGTCCTTGACGACAAGTTCGAGATCGACGCGCTCATCAAGCTGGGCGCCCAGATGATCGCGGCGGCCGTGATGGTGATGCAGGGACTCACCATCCTGTGGCTGCCGATCCCGGGATTCGGGACGGTCTCGCTCACCCAGTGGCAGGGCAACCTACTCACCGTGGCCCTGGTGGTCGTCACCATCAACGCGGTGAACTTCGTGGACGGCCTGGACGGTCTGGCCGCCGGACTGGTCTGCATCGCCTCGGCGGCCTTCTTCCTCTACGCCTACCGGCTCTGGTTCGGCTACTCGATCGAGGAGGCGGCTCCGGCCACCCTCTTCGCCGCCATCTTGATGGGCATGTGTGTGGGCTTCCTCCCGCACAACATGCATCCGGCGCGCATCTTCATGGGCGACTCGGGTTCGATGCTGATCGGCCTGGTGCTGGCCGCCGCCGCCATTTCCATCACCGGTCAGGTGGACCCGGACGCGATGGAACTGTGGGCGGGTGGCGAGCGCAACGCCACCCATGCGATGTTGCCGGTCTTCATCCCGCTGGTGCTGCCGCTGACCATCATCGCCATCCCGGCCGCCGACCTGGTGCTGGCGATCGTGCGCCGTACCTGGAACGGGCAGTCGCCCTTCGCCGCCGACCGGGGTCACCTGCACCACCGGCTGTTGGAAATCGGCCACTCGCACAGTCGGGCCGTGTTGATCATGTACTTCTGGGCCGCCCTGATCGCCTTCGGTGCGCTGGCCTACTCGGTGCACTCGGCCTCGACCTGGATCGTGCTGATGATCATGGGTTTGAGTGCGGTCGGTCTGGTCCTCCTGCTGCTGCCACGGTTCAGCCCGCGGGCCCCGCGCTGGGCGCAGGCCCTGGTTCCGCCGCGCTACCGACACTCCACGCGTCAACTGGAGGGCGACGCTCCGGAGTTCGGGGAGCTGGAGGCGGAGCCCGTCACCGTCGGCGTCTCGGGCGTGAACGGTGCGACGGCGGTCGGGCCCCGTTCTCGGTTCCCGGACCGCAGGAAGGTCGACTCCGCGCGTTGACGGGCCGCCCCCAGAGGGGCGGTGCGGTGTCGTTCTCGCCAATCCCCGTCGGGGGGAGGCCCGTTGTGGCGCGGCCAGGACGTGCGCCGGGGTGTCAGCCGGACCGCTCCGCGGGTTTCGGCGGTGTCGGGCAGCGGGTGGCGTCAGCTTGAGGGCTTCACTGAGGGGCTTTTTCGGGTGTATCAATTCGGAGAAGCTGCCCCAATACCAGACATTCAGGAGTCCTGTCGCGCGCAAACGCGCAGGGTCACTCTCATGTGTGACAGTCAGCACACTCAGCAGGTAAAGACCTCATCAAATAGTTTGTGATACCGTTCACTAAACCCGGCGACAGAGCCGAAGGACCGTAGTGCGACGGTCCCTTGGCCCGAGGCTCGCTCTCGGACCGGGCTTACGCTCGTCCTTGACGAACCCCCGTGCCCCCACGACCCGCGGAGCTCCGCCATGCGGTCAGATGACACCCGTGCTCTCTTGCAAACCGCTGTACCCACCGCTGCCGCCGGCGCCATCGCCGCCGGAGTCAGCGCTGCGGTGGCCGGCGGCAAGGGGGCTGTTGGTGCCGTTGTCGCGACGTTGGTCGTGATCCTGTTCATGGGGATCGGGTTCGTCGTTCTGCAGCGCACGGCGAAATCGCTACCGCACCTGTTTCAAGCCATGGGGCTGATGCTCTATTCGGCCCAGATCCTGTTGCTCTTCGTCTTTGTCGCCGCTTTCAAGAACACCACGCTCTTTAACCCGAAGGCCTTCGCCATCACCTTGGTCGTGACGACCCTGGTGTGGATCGGGGCGCAGACCCGCGCGCACATGAAGGCCAAGATCCTTTACGTCGAGCCTGACTCCGCGAAGGGTGAGAAGCCCGAAAACACGGGGCCGAAGTCGTGAGGGGTAGGGGCGGGATAAGTGGGCGTTCGAGATCCTGCTATCGTCCGGTGCCAACTGCGGCATCGCGGGCGCGGGCATCTGAGCTGACGCCTGCACGATCGCGAGGCTCATTGCCTGACGACGGCCGCCCCCACATCCGTAACACCAGTCCCGTGCCGAACCGCGGCTGCGCGCCGCGCCGACACAACGAGGTTGCCGTACCTATGCGCCACGCTGAAGGAGCCCGCGGTGAGTGCTGACCCGACGCAGGTCCTCGCCTTCGAGACCGACTGTCACATCTTCGATGGGTGTGGCTTCCCGGCTCCGGGCCTGCACTCGTTCCTCTTCGAGCCGATCTTCGGTGACGCTGACAGCAGCCTGTACTTCAACAAGACGATGCTGCTCGCGTTCCTGGGCACGGTCATCATCGTCGGTTTCTTCTGGGCCGCCTTCCGTAAGCCGAAGGTCGTTCCGGGCAAGCTGCAGATGGTCGCCGAAGCCGGCTACGACTTCGTACGCCGCGGCATCGTCTACGAGACCCTCGGCAAGCGGGAGGGCGAGAAGTACGTGCCTCTCATGGTCTCGCTGTTCTTCTTCGTCTGGATGATGAACCTCTGGTCGATCATCCCGCTCGCCCAGTTCCCGGTGACCTCGATCATCGCGTACCCGGTCGGCCTCGCTCTGATCGTCTACGTGATCTGGATGAGCCTGACCTTCAAGAAGCACGGCTTCGTCGGCGGCTTCAAGAACCTCACCGGCTACGACAAGTCGCTCGGCCCGGTTCTCCCGATGGTCATGGTCATCGAGTTCTTCTCGAACGTCCTGGTCCGCCCCTTCACCCACGCGGTCCGACTCTTCGCGAACATGTTCGCGGGCCACACCCTGCTGTTGCTCTTCACGATCGCCAGCTGGTACCTGCTGAACGGCATCGGCATCGCCTACGCCGGCGTCTCCTTCGTGATGGTCCTCGCGATGACCGCCTTCGAGCTCTTCATCCAGGCTGTCCAGGCGTACGTCTTCGTCCTCCTGGCCTGCAGCTTCATCCAGGGCGCGCTCGCCGAGCACCACTGACCGCTCCCCCATTCCCCCTTTAGTCGTCCGGTGGCCAACCCCCACCGGTCCGTGAAAGAGAAGGAAGAACTGGCATGTCCGCTCTCCAGACCCTCGCCGCCGATGGCGTCACCGGCTCCCTCGGCTCCATCGGTTACGGTCTCGCCGCCATCGGCCCCGGCGTCGGCGTCGGCATCATCTTCGGTAACGGCACCCAGGCTCTTGCTCGTCAGCCCGAGGCGGCCGGTCTGATCCGCGCCAACCAGATCCTCGGCTTCGCCTTCTGTGAGGCGCTCGCCCTCATCGGTCTGGTCATGCCGTTCGTCTACGGCACGTGATCCTCGGATCCACGACCAGTCCACTAGACGAAAGGCACTGAAGTGAACCTCCTGGTTCTCGCGGCTGAGGGCGGGGAAAACCCCCTCATTCCGCCGATCCCCGAGCTTGTCATCGGTCTGATCGCCTTCGTCATCGTCTTCGGTTTCCTCGCCAAGAAGCTCCTCCCGAACATCAACAAGGTTCTGGAAGAGCGTCGCGAAGCCATCGAGGGCGGTATCGAGAAGGCCGAGGCCGCTCAGACCGAGGCCCAGAGCGTGCTGGAGCAGTACAAGGCCCAGCTCGCCGAGGCCCGCCACGAGGCCGCGCGCCTGCGCCAGGAGGCGCTGGAGCAGGGCACTGCGCTCAAGGAAGAACTGCGCGCAGAGAGCCAGCGGCAGCGTGAGGAGATCATCGCTGCCGGCCACGCCCAGATCGAGGCCGACCGCAAGGCCGCCTCGCAGGCGCTGCGTCAGGACGTGGGCAAGCTCGCCACCGACCTGGCCGGCAAGCTCGTCGGCGAGTCCCTTGAGGACCACGCCCGGCAGAGCCGCACCATCGACCGCTTCCTCGACGAGCTCGAGGAGAAGGCCGAGGCCGCGCGATGAACGGAGCGAGCCGCGAGGCGCTGGCCGCCGCACGTGAGCGTCTCGACGCGCTGACGGACTCCACGTCCGTCGACGTGGCGAAGCTCGCCGGCGAGCTGGCCGCCGTCACCGCTCTGCTCGACCGCGAGGTGTCGCTGCGTCGGGTCATCACCGACCCGGCGCAGGCTGGTGAGGCCAAGGCCGAACTGGCCGGACGCCTGCTGGGCGGTCAGGTCGGTGGGGAAACCCTCGACCTGGTGTCCGGCATGGTCCGCTCCCGCTGGTCGCAGTCGCGTGACCTGGTGGACGCGCTGGAGGAGCTGTCGGACACCGCCGACCTCACCGCCGCGCAGCAGGGCGCCACGCTCGACGACGTCGAGGACGAGCTGTTCCGCTTCGGACGGATCGTCGCCTCCGACACGGGGCTGCGCGCCGCACTGACCGACCGGTCGGCGACCGCCGCCGCCAAGAGCGAACTGCTGCGCAGTCTGCTCGGTGGCAAGGCGAACCCGGTCACCGAGCGTCTGGTCACGCGTCTCGTCACGCACCCGCGGGGACGTAGCCTGGAGTCGGGACTGGAGTCCCTGTCCAAGCTCGCCGCGGATCGTCGCAGCCGCATGGTCGCGACGGTCACCACCGCGGTGCCACTCAGCGACGCCCAGAAGCAGCGCCTCGGCGCCGTACTGGCCAAGCTGTACGGCCGCCCGATGCACCTGAACCTGGACGTGGACCCCTTGGTCCTCGGCGGGATCTCGGTGCGGGTCGGCGACGAGGTCATCGACGGCTCCGTTTCGGAGCGGCTGGCCGCGGCGTCGCGCCGTATGGCCGGCTGACCGGTCACCAATTCAACAAGCATTGCTAGCGGCCCGGTTGGGCCGTGCAGAGATTGCAGAAGTAACTGGGGGCCCGCGGCCAAGCCGCTAGGCGACACAGCCCCAGACCCCTAAGAAACTTCGGGCCCAACAAGGAGAGCAGGGAACCCAGATGGCGGAGCTCACGATCCGGCCGGAGGAGATCCGGGACGCGCTGGAGACCTTTGTCCAGTCGTACAAGCCGGACGCGGCCTCGCGCGAGGAGGTCGGAACGGTCAGCGTTGCCGGCGACGGCATCGCAAAGGTCGAGGGTCTGCCCTCGACCATGGCGAACGAGCTGCTGAAGTTCGAGGACGGCACCCTCGGTCTCGCCCTCAACCTTGAGGAGCGCGAGATCGGTGCGATCGTCCTCGGCGAGTTCAGCGGCATCGAGGAAGGCCAGCCGGTGCAGCGCACCGGTGAGGTTCTCTCCGTCGCCGTCGGCGAGGGGTACCTCGGCCGTGTTGTCGACCCGCTCGGCAACCCGATCGACGGTCTCGGCGAGATCGCGACCGACGGCCGCCGCGCCCTCGAACTGCAGGCCCCGGGCGTCATGGTCCGTAAGTCGGTGCACGAGCCGATGCAGACCGGCTACAAGGCCGTCGACGCCATGGTGCCGATCGGCCGCGGCCAGCGTCAGCTGATCATCGGCGACCGTCAGACGGGTAAGACCGCCCTGGCCGTCGACACGATCATCAACCAGCGCGACAACTGGCGCTCGGGCGACGTGAACAAGCAGGTGCGCTGCATCTACGTCGCCATCGGCCAGAAGGGCTCCACCATCGCCTCCGTGCGCGGTGCCCTGGAAGAGGCCGGCGCGCTGGAGTACACGACCATCGTCGCCGCCCCGGCGTCCGACCCGGCCGGCTTCAAGTACCTGGCGCCGTACACCGGTTCCGCCATCGGTCAGCACTGGATGTACCAGGGCAAGCACGTCCTGATCATCTTCGATGACCTGTCGAAGCAGGCCGACGCCTACCGCGCCGTGTCGCTGCTGCTGCGCCGCCCGCCGGGCCGTGAGGCCTACCCGGGTGACGTCTTCTACTTGCACTCGCGCCTGCTGGAGCGCTGCGCGAAGCTCTCCGACGACATGGGTGCCGGTTCGATGACCGGTCTGCCGATCGTCGAGACCAAGGCGAACGACGTGTCGGCGTTCATCCCGACCAACGTCATCTCGATCACCGACGGCCAGTGCTTCCTGGAGTCCGACCTGTTCAACGCGGGCCAGCGCCCGGCGCTGAACGTCGGCATCTCGGTCTCCCGTGTCGGTGGCTCCGCCCAGCACAAGGCCATGAAGCAGGTTTCCGGCCGTCTGCGCGTGGACCTCGCTCAGTACCGCGAGCTGGAGGCGTTCGCCGCCTTCGGTTCCGACCTGGACTCCGCCTCGAAGGCCGCGCTGGAGCGCGGCAAGCGCATGGTCGAGCTGCTCAAGCAGGGCCAGTACCAGCCGATGCCGGTCGAGGAGCAGGTCGTCTCCGTCTGGGCCGGTACCACCGGCAAGATGGACGACGTCCCGGTCGCGGACATCCGTCGCTTCGAGTCGGAGCTGCTGGAGCACCTGCGTCTGAACCGCAAGGAGCTCCTGACCTCGATCGTCGAGGGCGGCAAGATGTCGGACGACACCCTGCAGTCCATCGCGGACGCCATCGCCGGCTTCAAGAAGCAGTTCGAGACCTCGGACGGCAAGCTTCTGGGCGAAGACGCGCCGGTCAGCACCAGCAAGTGACGACGGAAGGGACCTGACTCATGGGAGCGCAGCTCCGGGTCTACAAGCGTCGCATCCGATCCGTCACCGCGACCAAGAAGATCACCAAGGCGATGGAGATGATCGCCGCCTCGCGCATCGTCAAGGCGCAGCGCCAGGTGGCCGCCTCCACGCCGTACGCGACCGAGCTCACCCGTGCGGTGACCGCGGTGGCGACCGGTTCCAACACCAAGCACCCGCTCACCACCGAGGCCGAGGTCTCGTCCCGTGCCGCTGTTCTGCTCGTCACGAGCGACCGCGGTCTGGCTGGTGGCTACTCCTCCAACGCCATCAAGGCGGCGGAGCGGCTGACGGAGCGGCTGCGCGGTGAGGGCAAGGAGGTCGACACGTACATCGTCGGCCGCAAGGGTGTCGCCTACTACGGCTTCCGCGAGCGCAAGGTCGTGGACAACTGGACCGGCTTCACCGACAGCCCGAGCTACGCGAACGCGAAGGCGGTCGCGGCGCCCCTGATCGAGGCCGTTTCGACGGAGACGGCCGAGGGTGGCGTCGACGAGCTGCACATCGTCTACACGGAGTTCGTGTCGATGATGACGCAGAATCCGGTGGACAGCCGGATGTTGCCGCTCAGCCTCGACCAGGCGAAGGAGGAGAGCAGTGCGAAGGGCGAGATCCTTCCGCTGTTCGACTTCGAGCCGTCGGCGGAGGACGTCCTCGACGCCCTGCTGCCGCGCTACGTCGAGAGCCGTGTCTACAACGCCCTGCTTCAGGCGGCTGCCTCTGAGCACGCCGCCCGTCGTCGAGCGATGAAGTCGGCTACCGACAACGCCGGTGAGCTCATCAAGAGCCTCTCCCGGCTTGCCAACGCGGCCCGCCAGGCCGAAATCACCCAGGAAATCAGCGAGATCGTCGGTGGCGCCAGCGCCCTGGCCGACGCGACCGCGGGGAGTGACAAGTAATGACGACCACTGTTGAGACGGCCGCCGCCACGGGCCGCGTCGCCCGGGTCATCGGCCCGGTCGTCGACGTGGAGTTCCCCGTCGACGCGATGCCGGAGATCTACAACGCCCTGACCGTTGAGGTCGCCGACCCGGCCGAGGACGGCAAGCTCAAGACGCTGACCCTTGAGGTCGCCCAGCACCTGGGCGACGGCATGGTCCGCACCATTTCAATGCAGCCCACCGACGGTCTGGTCCGCCAGGCCGTGGTGACCGACACGGGCGCCGGCATCACGGTTCCCGTCGGTGACTTCACCAAGGGCAAGGTGTTCAACACCCTGGGTGAGGTGCTCAACTACCCCGAGGCGAACGCCGAGGTCGGTGAGCGCTGGCCGATCCACCGCAAGGCGCCCAACTTCGACGAGCTTGAGTCGAAGACCGAGATGTTCGAGACCGGCGTCAAGGTCATCGACCTCCTCACCCCGTACGTCAAGGGTGGAAAGATCGGTCTGTTCGGTGGTGCCGGTGTCGGCAAGACCGTTCTGATCCAGGAAATGATCTACCGCGTCGCCAACAACCACGACGGTGTGTCGGTGTTCGCGGGTGTCGGTGAGCGTACCCGTGAGGGCAACGACCTCATCGAGGAGATGACCGAGTCCGGCGTCATCGACAAGACGGCGCTGGTCTTCGGACAGATGGACGAGCCCCCGGGCACCCGTCTGCGCGTCGCCCTGGCCGGTCTGACCATGGCGGAGTACTTCCGCGATGTGCAGAAGCAGGACGTGCTCTTCTTCATCGACAACATCTTCCGGTACACCCAGGCCGGTTCCGAGGTGTCGACCCTGCTCGGCCGCATGCCCTCCGCGGTGGGTTACCAGCCGAACCTGGCCGACGAGATGGGTCTCCTCCAGGAGCGCATCACCTCGACCCGTGGTCACTCGATCACCTCGATGCAGGCGATCTACGTCCCTGCGGACGACCTGACCGACCCGGCCCCGGCCACCACCTTCGCCCACCTCGACGCGACGACGGTTCTGTCCCGTCCGATCTCCGAGAAGGGCATCTACCCGGCCGTGGACCCGCTGGACTCCTCGTCCCGGATCCTGGACCCGCGGTACATCGCCGCGGACCACTACGCCGCCGCGACCCGCGTCAAGGGGATCCTGCAGAAGTACAAGGACCTCCAGGACATCATCGCGATCCTCGGTATCGACGAGTTGGGCGAGGAGGACAAGCTCGTTGTCCACCGTGCCCGTCGTGTCGAGCGCTTCCTGTCGCAGAACACCCACGTCGCCAAGCAGTTCACCGGCGTGGACGGTTCGGACGTGCCGCTCGACGAGTCGATCGCCGCGTTCAACTCGATCTGCGACGGTGAGTACGACCACTTCCCCGAGCAGGCGTTCTTCATGTGCGGTGGTCTTGAGGACCTGAAGCAGAACGCCAAGGAGCTGGGCGTCTCCTGAAGTCGTTGAAGGGCCGCCCCTGACGGGGCGGCACCGAGACTCCTGACGGAGAGGGGCGGGGTGTGTCCCGTCCCTCTCCCCACGCCCATTAGAATTTGACCCAACACCCGGCTGACCCGCCGGGTGGAGACCCGAGGAGCCACCTTGGCTGCTGAGCTGCACGTCGAGCTGGTCGCGGCGGACCGGAGCATCTGGTCCGGCGAGGCCACCCTGGTTGTCGCCCGCACCACGTCCGGCGACATCGGCGTCATGCCCGGTCACCAGCCGCTGCTCGGTGTGCTGGAGTCGGGCCCGGTGACCATCCGCACGAGCGGTGGTGACACCGTCGTCGCCGCGGTGCACGGCGGATTCATCTCCTTCGCGGACAACAAGCTCTCGCTGCTGGCGGAGATCGCCGAGCTCGCGGACGAGATCGATGTCCAGCGCGCGGAGCGGGCACTGGAGCGCGCCAAGTCGGACGCCGATGCGGCGGCCGAGCGGCGCGCCGATGTCCGGCTGCGTGCGGTGGCGGGGCACTGACCCCGCGCCGAAGAGTACGACCCTCAGCCGCGGCCCGAGCTGGAATTCTCCAGACCGGGTCGCGGCTGAGGCGGTGCAGGTGCGTTTTTCGTTTGCTTGACCGGTACCCGTATCCCGGTCGTGGATGAGCGAGGAGGTCGGTGGCTTTGTTCCTCGCTCTGCTTGTGAGCAGCCTGGTCGTCCTGTTGGTGGTGGTCGGGCTGTTCGTCTTCGGACTGCGCCGCCGACTGATCCAGCGGTCGGGCGGCACCTTCGACTGCAGTCTGCGCTGGGACGCCTCCGACGGGGACACCTCCGGCAAGGGCTGGGTCTATGGCGTGGCCCGTTATGGCGGCGACCGGATCGAGTGGTTCCGGGTGTTCAGTTATGCCCCGAGGCCGCGCCGGCTGCTGGAGCGCTCCTCGATCGAGGTACTGGCCCGCCGGGCCCCGGCGGGCGAGGAGGAGATGGCGCTGCTCTCCGACGCCGTGGTGCTCGGCTGTCTGCACGGCAAGACCCGTCTGGAGCTGGCTATGAGCGAGGACGCGCTCACGGGCTTCCTGGCCTGGCTGGAGGCGGCACCGCCCGGCCAACGGGTCAACGTGGCCTGAGCGAAGCGGTGCCGGTGGGCCGCCACGCGTGCGGCTCCTGGGGCTGGGCCCCGCTTCAGGACGGCTGGCGCGGATGAAGACGGAAGAAGCCGGGGAGCGGGGGGCGGACCCCGCTCCCCGGCTTCGTCTCCGGGGTGCTGCGGTGGTCAGCCGAGCCCGTTGTGGATGGCGCCGGCCAGTTCACCGTTGCTGGTGTCGCCGCTGAACTCCCAGAAGAACGCTCCACCGAGGTTCTGGCTCTTCACGTAGTTCATCTTTCCGGCGATGGTGGCCGGGGTGTCGTAGCTCCACCAGTTGCTGCCGCACTTGGCGTAGGCGGTGCCGGCGATGGTCCCGGTGGCCGGGCAACTGCTCTTGAGCACCTTGTAGTCCTCGATGCCCTGTTCGTAGGTGCCCTGGGCCGGTCCGGAGGCGGTGCCGCCGGGCTCGGCCTGGGTCACGCCCGTCCAGCCGCGGCCGTAGAAGCCGATGCCCAGGTTGAGCTTGGCGGCCGGAACTCCCTTGGCACGCAGCTTCTGGATGGCGGCGTCGGAGTTGAAGCCGGACTGCGGGATGCCTGCGTAGGCGGTGAGCGGTGAGTGCGGGGCGGTGGGGCCCTGCGCCGCCCAGGCGCCGAAGAAGTCGTAGGTCATGACGTTGTAGAAGTCGGCGTACTGGGCGGCACCCGCGTAGTCGGCGGCGTCCAGCTTGCCGCCGGTCGAGGCGTCGGCGGTGATGGCGGCGGTGACCAGGTTGTTCGCTCCGAACCTGGCCCGCATGGCCTGCATCATGTTCTTGAAGGAGGCCGCGCCGCTGGTGTCACAGGACAGGCCGCAGGCGTTGGGGTACTCCCAGTCCAGGTCGATGCCGTCGAAGACGTCGGCCCAGCGCGGGTCCTCGACCAGGTCGTAGCAGGACTGTGCGAACGCCGTCGGGTTGGCTACGGCCTGGCCGAAGCCACCGGACCAGGTCCAGCCACCGAAGGACCAGAGCACCTTGATGTGCGGGTAGGCCTTCTTCAGCTTGCGCAGCTGGTTGAAGTTGCCGCGCAGCGGCTGGTCCCAGGTGTCGGCCACACCGTCCACGCTCTGCGCGGCGGAGTAGGCCTTGTCGTAGTCGGCATAGGCGTCACCGATGGTGCAGCGACCGCCGGTGACGTTGCCGAAGGCGTAGTTGATGTGGGTGATCTTGGCGGCGGATCCTGAGGTGACCAGGTTCTTGACGTGGTAGTTGCGTGCGTAGACGCCCCAGTTGGTGAAGTACCCGAGTTTGACCTTGCCGCCGGGGCCGGGGCCGGGTCCGGGGTCGCCGCCGGTGGTCTGCACACTCAACATGCGGGAGGAGGGCCCGGTCTGGCCGCTGGTGTCGCGGGCGGTGACGGTGTACGTGTACGTGGTGCCGGCCGTCAGGCCGGAATCGGAGTGGCTGGTGCCGCCCACGGTGGCGATCTTCGAGCCGTCGCGGAAGACGTCGTAGTTCTTGATCCCCACGTCATCGGTGGCGGGTGCCCAGGACAGGTTGAGCGTGGTGTCGGTGATCGCGGAAGCGCTCGGGGTGCCCGGGGCGGAAGGGGGAGCGTCACCGGGCTGCGAACCGTCGCAGGAGGCACCGTTGATCTTGCAGCCGGAGGGGGATCCGCTGCCGGAGCCGTTGAAGCCGAAACTGATGCTGGCTCCGGGGGAGAGCGTGCCGTTCCAACCGGCGTTCTTGCCCGTCCAGTGGTTGCCCGAGTTGGTGACCTGGGCGTCCCAGGCCGAGTTGACCCGGGTGCCGGTGGGATAGTCCCACTCCACGGCCCAGGAACTGATGGTGGTGGTACCGGTGTTCTTGACCGTCCACTTGCCTTCGAAGCCCGATCCCCAGTCGGAGACCTTGGTGTAGGTGGCGGTGGCGGAGGTGGCGGCCTGTGCGGGGGAAGCGAGACCGACCAGTCCGGCGAGGGGCAGGGAGAAGACGGCGAGGGCTGCGGCGAACTTCGCGCGGAGCCGTCCGTGGCGTGGGGGTGCTGTACTCGCTGTGCTCAAGGGGTACTCCTCCGTAGGTCCGTCGGCATCGGTGGGGTCGACACGACATGGGGGTGGGACCTGCGCCGCCCGTGAACACGCATCGTCATCGCATGCTCACCACAGTTGTGCGTGAGATTAGAAAGGTCTGGACCAACCGTCAAGAGGTCCAGACCTCAGGGGTCCGGCGGATCAGACACCCAACTCCGCGGCCAGTACCGCTGCTTGCGCTCGGCTGCGAAGGTCGAGCTTCCCCAGCACCCGACTGACGTGCGTTTTCACGGTCCCCTCCGCCATCTGTAGGCGGAGCGCGATCTCAGCGTTCGCCAGTCCCTCGCCGAGGCAGGACAGCACCTCCCGTTCCCGAGGGGTCAGTGCCTCCAAGGTCGTGGCCGCCTCCTTCGTCACCCTGCGCACCGGACCGGCTGTGCCCGCGGAGGCGAACTCCGCAATCAGACGACGCGTCACCGCAGGTGCGATCAGCCCCTCGCCGCGGGCCACCGCCCTTACCGCTTCGATCAGTTCGCCGGCCTCGGCGTGTTTCAACAGGAACCCGCAGGCACCCGCCCGCAGCGCCCCGAAGACGTACTCGTCCAGATCGAAAGTGGTCAGCACCAGTACGTCCGCCAGCCCCCCGGCCACCACCTGGGCGGTGGCCGACACCCCGTCCAACTTCGGCATCTGGACATCCATCACCACGACGTCGGGACGCAGCTCGCGGGCTCGCCGTACGGCCTCCTCGCCGTCCGCCGCCTCTCCCACCACCTCGATACCGGCCGCGCTGCGCAAGATGAGCACCAGCCCCGCCCGTACCGCCGACTGGTCCTCGGCAACCAGCACTCGGATCGCCATCAAGCCCCCGCCTTCTGTCCTAGGGGCAGGCTCGCCCGCACCCGCCACACGTCCCCGGTCCGCGCACTCGCCGTGAACTCCCCACCCAACAAGGCCACCCGTTCGCGCATGCCCACCAGGCCCGCTCCGGACCCGGGCGCCCGTGGCCCGGAGCGGGGGCCGTAGGGGCTGTCCACGCCGATCTCCAACGACCCTTCCACACAGGCCAGACGCACCCGCACCAGGCCCGGTGCCGCATGCTTGAGCGCGTTGGTCAAAGCCTCCTGCACGATCCGGTAGGCGGCCAACTCCACCGGGGCGGGGAGCACGGTCTTCTCGGGGCGTTCATCGGCCAGCGAGACCTCCACGCCACTGGCGGCGCCGTTCGCCCGTGCCTGCGCCACCAGGGTTTCGAGCCCCGCCAGGCTCGGCGCCACGGCAGGCTCCCGCTCCCCTCCGGTCTCCCGCAGCAGGCCGATCAGACGGCGCATCTCGTCGAGTCCCTCGACGCTGTTCGTCCGGATGACCGACAGGGCCTCGCGGCTGGTTCCGGGGGAGTCGATGGACAGTGCGGCGGACGAGTGGATGGCGATGGCGGAGAGGTGGTTGGCGACCATGTCGTGCAGTTCGCGGGCCATCCGGGCGCGTTCGGCCATCACCGCCTGGGAGCGATCCATTTCGGCCAACAGGGCAGTCTGCTCCGCCCGCAGGGACGCCGCCGCGGCTGCTTCCCGATGGCTGCGCAGGGCGGCGCCGCTCAGTGCCGGGGCGAAGGCGACCAGACCGGTGACCACCCCGATCTGCAGCGCCTCCGGTCGGCGCAGCCACACCAGTGCGGCGAGGGCCACCGCCACCGTGATCAGGGCCGTGGCGATCGGCAGGCGCCGGGCCAGCGCGGGCGAGCCGTAGACCATGCCGGCGTGCATGAGGTCCGTGAAGAGCAGGACGGTGGCCAGTGACCCGACGGTGAACTGGTCGGCGATCAGCAGCCCCGTGCCCAGCAGGAGCGCGGGACGGGGGCGGCTGCGCCGCAGCAGGTCCAGTCCCGACATGGCGACCAGCGGGACCAGCGCCGCCCATTCGGGCAGGAGGGAGGGCTGTGGGTTCATGTACAGCCCGAGGGACCACATCAGCGTCCCACCGGCCAGACCGGCCGTCGCGCCGATGACGTCATGGGGGTGCGGGCGGGAGATGGTAAACACCCCCTCAACTAACAGGTCTTCGGAGCGCGTTGCCTCCCCCGCCGGGCGGATGATCAACTGTATCGAAGGGTGTAGTCGGTCCGGCCGGAAGTCATCCGCACCCCCGAGGTCGACGGCCCCCCTCAATGGCACGCTGGTGCGGGACGAGAGGGGGAATGCGTGGTCGTCACGCTGATCATCGCTTGTGAGGTCGGGTTCTGGGTGTTCTTGGTCCTAGGGCTGGCCCTGCGCTACCTGGCGCGCAAACCGCGTTGGGGGGCCGCGGTCCTGTTGTGCGAGCCGGTCTTGGAGATCGTCCTGCTGGTGGCCACCGCACTCGACCTCAAGTCGGGGGCGGAGCCGGACGGCAAGCACGGACTGGCGGCCCTCTACCTCGGCTACACGGCGGCCTACGGCCACTACACGATCACCTGGCTGGACGCCCATGCGGCCCATCGCCTCGCGGGCGGCCCCAAGCCGGCCGGTGCGGGCCACGGCCGGGCACGTGCCGTCCACGAGTGGCGGCTTTGGGCGCGCACCCTCCTCGCGGTGCTCGTTGCCTGTGGGTTGCTCCAGGGTGCGATCTGGTACGTGGGTGAAGCGGGTGACACCGGCTCACTGACCACCTGGCAGCGCACCGCCGTCCAGGTCCTCGTCCTGCACGCCCTGATCGCCGTCGGCTACACGGTATGGCCGAAAAAGGCCCCCGCGGCGAAGGTCCCGGACCCGGGCTGAACCACAGAACCTGCCCGCTGACCTCCGGCGTCCCGGGCCCGTCCGCTCTAGCGTTCGCCGCCCGGGACCCACAGGACGTCCCCGAGTTCCTTGTTGGCGGTGCGGGCCAGGATGAACAGCAGGTCGGAGAGGCGGTTGAGGTAGGTGGCCGTGAGCGGGTTCATGGTCTCGCCGTGCACCTCCAACGCCGCCCAGGTGGAGCGCTCCGCCCGTCGTACCACGGTGCAGGCCTGGTGGAGGAGGGCCGCCCCCGGTGTCCCGCCCGGGAGGATGAAGCTGCGCAGCTTCTCCAACTCCTCGTTGAAGCGGTCGCAGTCCGCCTCCAGCTTGTCCACGTAGAACTGCTCGACCCGCAGCGGTGGATACGCGGGGGACTCCACCACTGGGGTGGAAAGATCGGCGCCCACGTCGAACAGGTCGTTCTGGACCCGGACCAGCACCTCGGCCACCTCGGTGGGAAGGTTGCCCAGGGCCAGCGCGGTGCCGATGACCGCATTGGCCTCATTGACGTCGGCGTACGCCGAAATGCGCAGATCCGTCTTGGCGGTACGGCTCATGTCGCCCAGGGCCGTCGTGCCCTTGTCGCCGGTGCGGGTGTAGATGCGGGTGAGATTGACCATGTCGCCAGAGTAAGGGCTGGCCTGCGACCTCCGGCGGGCACGCGAGATCAGCTGCCGCGATGCCTGCGTACCGTCGCCACGTCCGGGTAGAGGTGGCACGGGGGCCCGCCGCTCCATCGGGGAACGCGGGGCCGCCGGAGGTCGGGGCCGCTGCGTGCAGGTCCCGGTGCGGGAGGTGCTCGGCCCGCGAGCGGTGCTCGGCCCGCGAGCGGTGTGATGTCCGCCATCTGGGATGTGACGCGTGCCTCCAAACACCCAACGGGCCCGTCCCGGGCGCTAATCTCCGCCGGGGAAGCAGGGTCGTGTCCATTGCGTGGACACCGGGCCGTACACACAAAGGGGCGTGAACAGTGGCCAGGAAGCTCGCCGTCATCGGGGCCGGACTCATGGGGTCCGGCATCGCGCAGGTATCAGCCCAAGCAGGGTGGGACGTGGTGCTGCGCGATGTCACCGAGGAGGCGCTGATCCGGGGTACGGACGGCATCAAGGCTTCCTACGACCGGTTCGTGGCCAAGGGGAAGCTGGCCGCCGAGGACGCGCAGGCCGCGCTCGCCCGGATCACCACCAGCACCGAGCTGGACGCCGTGGCCGATGCCGACATCGTGGTCGAGGCGGTCTTCGAGAAGCTGGAGGTCAAGCACGAGATCTTCCGCAGCCTCGACGAGATCGTCCGTGAGGACACGGTGCTCGCCTCGAACACCTCGGCCATTCCGATCACCAAGATCGCGGCCGTCACCAAGCGCCCGGAGCGGGTCGTCGGTACCCACTTCTTCTCCCCGGTTCCCATGATGCAGCTGTGCGAGCTGGTCCGCGGCTACAAGACCAGTGACGAAACCCTGGCCACCGCGCGCGAGTTCGCCGAGTCCGTGGGGAAGACCTGCATCGTCGTCAACCGCGATGTCGCCGGTTTCGTGACCACCCGTCTGATTTCCGCGCTCGTCGTTGAAGCTGCCAAACTGTACGAGTCGGGGGTGGCCTCCGCCGAGGACATCGACATCGCATGCAAGCTTGGCTTCGGCCACGCCATGGGGCCGCTGGCCACGGCGGACCTGACCGGCGTGGACATCCTGATGCACGCCACCAGCAACATCTACACCGAGTCGCAGGACGAGAAGTTCGCCCCGCCGGAGCTGATGCGCCGCATGGTCGACGCGGGCGACATCGGGCGGAAGAGCGGTCAGGGCTTCTACAAGCACTGAGTCGAGTGGCGCGGGGTTCCGGTCCACTCGGCGGCAGAACTGTTCACCCGAAGGGGTGAACTTGGTATCGGTTCGCTCACAGTCGGCAACTTCTCATCACCACTCGCAGTCAGTTGGGGTGGGGTTGCCGACGACGGGCCCTTCACACGTGAGATCGCGTGTACACGTACGCAGCACTGCCGGGAGTTCACATGCACATCAGGGGCGACCACGCCGAACTCGCTGTCGGGGGCCGCCTCGACGTGCGTAGCGCGGCGGACGCCCGTACGGTCTTGCACTCCGCGCTGGACGACGGGGCGGGGGACTTGGTCCTGGACCTCTCCGAGCTCGACTCCTGGGACGCCACCGGGCTGGGTGTGATCATGGGCGCGCACCGGCGGGCCGGCCGCACCGGGCGGCGGTTGGTGCTGCGCGGGGTCCCTCCGCAGATGCAACGGCTGCTGGTGGCCACCCGACTGCACCGCATCCTCGCCATCGAGGGTGGCCTGGCGGCGGAGTCACTGCCCCGAGTCTGAGCCACTCGCACCCCGCTGGCGGGCGCCGCCCCGCCAGCGGCTATGGAGCTACCCCGGTGCTTGCTGGATACTGGCCTCGGTCTAGGGTTCGGACGCCGGCCCAAGGTGAACCCTCGCGGCCGTGCACGAACGCAACGGGGGCGGAGAAACATGGAACGGATACCCGGGGGCGGACAGGATGCCCAAGGGAGTGAGAAGGCGCTGGGCACACCCGTGCCCGCAGGCCGGAGTCCACTGGAGAGCGACCGCGCAACGGGGGCGCCGGGCTCGAAGAAGGGCGACGGGGAGCGCGCGCCCACCCCACCCCCCGCCCGTGCGGCCGGCCCGGTCCGCGCCGTCGCGCTGGTCTCCGGAGACTTCACCGTCCTGGTCAACCCGGTGGACGGAAGCGAGATCGAGCCGAACCGTCCCGGCGCCGCGCCGCCCGCACCCGCGAAGCGCGACGGCGCCGGCCGCGCCGAGCTCACGCGCGCTGGTCGGCCACCGAAGCCGCCGGGCCCGGAAGTGACCGAGGCGCCCCTGCTGGGCCGTTCCGAAGAGCGGGCCGAACTGGTACGGCTGCTCGGCCGCGGCCGTTCGGTGCGGCTGTGCGGCAGCTCCGGTGCCGGGCGCAGCCGCCTCCTCGAAGCCGTCGCCGCCGACTGCGCCGAGCTGGCACCCGACGGCGTGGTCCGGCTCAGCGGCTACCGCCAGAGCCCCGCGGACCTGCTGTACGCGCTCTTCGCCACGGTGTACCAGGCGCCGAACCACCGACCCGACCGGGCCGAGCTGCAGACGGCCCTGCGCGGTATCGGTGCGATCGTCGTCGTGGACGACCTGGAGTTCGGAGGCTCCGGTCTGGAGGAACTGCTGCTGGCCACGCCGGAGTGTGCCTTTCTGTTCGCCGCGACCCCCGCCGTTCCTGCCGCACCCGCCACCTGCGGGCTGGAGGAATACCCCCTCGGTGGACTGGACCGCCTCTCGTCCATGGAGATGCTGGAGCAGGCCATCGGACGCCCTCTGCAGGAGGCCGAACGGGACTGGGCCGCCGATCTGTGGTTCGCCTCGGAGGGCCTGCCGCTGCGTTTCGTCCAGGCCGCGGCCCTGCTGCGGGCCCGTGACGCGCTCCTCGCGCCGCCCTCGGGCGCCGAGTCCGCTCGGGAGCCCGAGGTCTTCGAGGGGACCGCGCTGGATGCGGTGCCCGGCGAGGTGCCGCTGCCCACTTCCTCGCAGGGCTCCGCGCCGGTCACCCAACTCACCAAGGGACTGAGCGACTTCGCCCAGGAGGCTCTTCGCCTCGCGGTCGCCCTCGGCGGCGAGGTCGTGCACCACGCGCACCTGCCCGCACTCACCGGCGACACCGACTCCGACACCGCCGTGGGCGAACTCCTCGACAGCGGGCTGATCACGGCCGCCGGGGCTCACTACCGCCTGGCCGCGGGGGTTCTCGACGCACTGGAGGAGGCCGGACACGGCGCGGAAGGCATCGCGCGCGCACTGGCCGTGGCCCAGCACTACGCCTGGTGGACCGGGCACTGCGCGGTCACCCCGGAGCGGGTGCTCGCGGAAGCCGACGCCATCCTCGCCGCTCTGTCCGCTCTGGTCGCGGAGCCGGACGAGGCCAGCCCCAGCGCCGCGGTGCTGCTGGCCCGCACTGCCGCGCCGGTCTTCGCCGGCGGGCTCCAGTGGGGCCCCTGGGAGCGCATCCTGCGCTACGGCCAGGAAGCCGCGCGCAGGTCCGGCCAGGTAGCTGAGGAAGCCTACTTCCACCACGAGTTGGGAATCCTGGCGCTGTGTCAGGGGCAGTTGGACCGGGCCCGCGTCGAGCTCGATGCCTCCATCGCGATGCGCGGCGCCCTCGCCGACCGGCGCGGCACCGTCGCCGGCCGCCGCGCCCTCGCCCTGGTCGACGACCGCTCGGGGGAGCTTCCCGTCCCCGCGCCGCGGGTGCAGCTGCCGGGGGCCGGGCCGCGCAACCCCGTCGACATGCCCCCGGTACTGTCGCCCCCGGGCCAAGGGGCTCCGCGCCCGTACCAGGTCGCCACCACGGCGGTCCTCCCGCCCGTACCGGGGCGGGGCGGGGCGGGCAGCGCCGGGCGGACCACGCCCATGCCCGCGGGGGGCAGGGGCCCCCATGGTGCTCGTCCGCAAGGAGCCCCCCCGGCGCGGCGTTCCACGGGCGGCTCGGAGCGCAACGTGGTGGCTGCCGCTGCCGGTGCGTTGTTGGTCGCGGTGCTCGGTACGGTCCTCGCGCTCGGGATGAACACGGACGGCGACACCACCCGCGGTCGCCCCTCCGACCGGTACGTCACCGGGGACGACGGCGTGGGCACGCTCCCCACCGGGGACGAACCGCAGCAGGAGCAGCCCACCCCGGAACTCATCGGCACACGCGACCGGACGCCCGCCGTCCCGGCCGTCTCCGCCGCCCCCGTCGCCAGCGCCTCCACGAGCCCCTCGGCGATCCCGAGCGGCAGTCCCTCGCCGAGCGCCGCCACGCCGTCCGCCTCGGCCGGCTCCAAGACCCCCTCCTCGGGCGTGACCTCGCCTACCTCCACACCGGTATCACCGACGGGGAAGGCCACGGAGCCCACGGGCACGCCGAGCACTTCGGCCAAGCCTCCGGTGGAGACCACCCCGGTGACACCGCCGACGCAGGCGACTCCGGAGGCGTCCAGCCCGGCGGACACGGCGACCGAGGCCTCCTCGGAGGCCGAACAGGCTGCCACCTGAGCCCATGGGTGAAGGGGCGCTACCGGAAGGGACCCGGGCACGGTCCTCTCCGGTAGCGCCCACGAGGTACGTCCAGCATCCGGGCCGCCCCGCCGCGCTGTCCACGGCACCGGCGCCGCGCCCCGGCCGAGAGCTAGAACAGGCGTAGCTTGTCGTCCTCGATGCCGCGCAGGGCGTCGTAGTCCAAGACCACGCAGCCGATACCGCGGTCGGTCGCCAGCACTCTCGCCTGGGGTTTGATCTCCTGTGCCGCGAACACGCCGCGTACCGGGGCCAGATGGGGATCGCGGTTGAGTAGCTCCAGGTAGCGGGTCAGCTGCTCCACCCCGTCGATCTCGCCCCGCCGCTTGATCTCCACGGCCACGGTCGCGCCGTCGGCGTCCCGACACAGGATGTCCACCGGCCCGATGGCCGTCGGGTACTCCCGGCGGATCAGGGAGTAGCCCTCGCCGAGGGTCTCGATGCGGTCGGCGAGGAGTTCCTGAAGGTGCGCCTCCACGCCGTCCTTGATCAGCCCGGGGTCCACACCCAGTTCGTGCGAGGAATCGTGCAGGACCTCTTCCATGGTGATGATGAGTTTCTCGCCTGCTTTGTTGATGACCGTCCAGACGCCCTCATCGTCTCCCGTCCCCTCCTTGAGGGTGCAGGGGGGAGACATCCAGTTGAGGGGTTTGTACGCACGGTCATCGGCGTGGATCGAGACACTGCCGTCGGCCTTGACGAGGACCAGACGGGGTGCCGAGGGCAGGTGGGCGGTGAGCCGGCCCGCGTAGTCGACGGAGCAGCGGGCGATGACGAGACGCATGGTCGGCAACGCTACTCGACGCGAAGTGTTCCACGCGATTCGCCCCTGAAGACCCGGTTCGTTGGTGGCCGGTTGTATGTCCATTCTCCTGGTGCGGTTCCCACGCCGCGCCTAACGTGTAAGCGGGAGGTTGCAGACTGCGCACGCTGTGTCGCCGTCGCGCCCTTCCTGGCTGCCCGTAGGACCCCGCCTGGCGGGGTCGCGAGAGGAGAACCCATGTCGCTCGACGTCTCACCGGCCCTACTCGAACAGGCCGAGCGAGGCGAGGTCGACGAAGCTGCTTTCGTCGACTGCGTCCGGACCTCCCTGCCCTACGCATGGGAGATGGTCAGTTCGCTGGTGGCACAACTGAAGGTGGACGGTGGGGAGTTCGCCGACAACCAGACGCCGCCGCCCAACGAGCAGGCGCGTGGCCAGCTACTCCGAGCCCTCGCGAGCGATGCCATACGCGGTGCGCTGCAGCGGCACTTCGGAGTGCGACTGGCCTTCCAGAACTGTCACCGAGTGGCCGTGTTCCCGCTCGACGCCTCGGTCGACGAGCGGCTCGCCCGATTCACCTCTATCCGTGGTCAGTTGCTCAACCAGTCACCCGAACTCAGGGACTGCTGACCGCGGCTCCCGACCCCTGGTGGGTCGCGGCGAGGTGTCAGGTGTGGTGCACCGCAAGGTGGAGTAGCCCGCGCCGGGTGCGTGCGGACGTTCTGCCGAGATGGCCGGCGTCGCGTGCTCGCACTCGATCGCGAGCCGCCTCGTCCTTCGGCCTTCGGGCGGCCCGAGGAACAAGCGGGCGGCACGGCCGCACCTGGCATCCGTCCGGGGTAGGGCTCCGGTCCCCCCGGGCGGTTCGATCCACACGGGGAGCCCTCACCGCAGCCCCGGAAGCACCTCGGCGCCCAGCCGGCGTACGTTCTCCTCCGTCGCCGCCAGGTCGCCGGAGCCCTCGGTGAGGAGGGCGAAGCGAGTGATGCCGGTGCGCTCCGCGGTCGCCGCGATCCGATCGACCGCCAGTTTCGGGGTCCCGACCGGGTGGATTCGGCAGAGGTGCTCGGCGTACGGCAGCGGATCGCGCATGCGGCGGGGCCGGCCGTCGAAGGTGACATGGGCGTCCAAGCCCTGCCTCAGCCAGCCAGGCATCGCCTTCAGGAGCACTTCCGCGGCGTCGTGGTCGCGGTCGGCGAGCTGTACCACTCCGGCGGAGACGTGAGCGGCAGCCTCGATCTCCTCCGCCGAACGCCCGGCCTCGCGAGCGCACCTGCGCCACAGCGACACCATCTCGGCCTTTTCCTCGTCGCCGCAGTGCAGTCCGAGCAACATCGGAACTCCGCGCTCGGCCGCCAACCGAACCGAGCTGGGCGAGGTGCAGGCCACGATCACTTCGGGCCCCGACGCTCCGCCGTCGAGCGCCTCCACCGGCCTCGGCACGACGTCCACGGAACGGAACCGGTAGCGCCGGCCCGTGGCCTCGACCTGTGGCTCGGAGAGCCAGCGCAGCAACAGGTCAAGGGATTCAGGGAAGCCCTCCTCGTATGCCGCGAGTCCGGAGCCGAACACTTCGAGGTCCACCCACGGCCCGCCGCGGCCCACGCCGAGCGAGAACCGGCCGCCCGAGGTCAGGTGCAACAGGGCCGCCTGCTCACCGAGGGTGACCGGGTGCGTGGTCGGAAGCACGCTGATGGCCGTCCCCACCCGCAGGCGCCGGGTTCGCCCCAGTAGCAGGGCGGCCAGCGTCACCGCCGAGGGACAGACCCCGTACGGTACGAAGTGGTGCTCCGCGAGCCAGACGGCGTCGAGTCCGGCTTCTTCTGCGGTCTCTGCCGTCCGAACGGCCCGGTGCAGTGCCTCGCCCGGCCCCTGGCCCGGGAACTGGGCCGAAAGTACAAACGCTCCTACGCGCATCGCCTCACGCCTCCTCTTGGCTGACGCGGCATACCCCTATGTCATTAACGTCTGACAAGTGCCAAGGGCACGGCCAGGGAAGGAAGTTATTGGGATTGTCGGTGGATTACTCCTTGCGGAGATGGCTCCCGCCCCGTGGAACTGGCCCTTCCTTGCGCCACCTTGCGCGCACCCGGAGCCACTGCGCGTAGGCTGGAGCAAATCCGTCCGGACCGGCCGCCCGTGAGGTATACGTGTCACCCCGCCACAACCGCCCCCGAGGCGGAGAGAAGCCCAGCGAGCGCGACAGCGCAGGAACCGACCGCTTCGGGCTGGAGCAGACGGTGACCTGGCAGGACGAGGAATGGCGGGTGCGGCACGTCGCCGGAGCAAGCGCCACGGGCAAGCGCTACCGCTGCCCGGGCTGCGATCAGGAGATCCCGCCGGCAACCCCGCACATCGTGGCCTGGCCCGACTACGGAGGGGTGGACGACCGCCGCCACTGGCACAAGGCCTGCTGGAACTCCCGGGACCGCCGTAGCTCACGGATCCAACGCTCCCGCAACGCACCCCGCTACTGAAGCTGGTGCACACGCGGCCCTCCGGCCGCCTGCTCAGACGTCTCGGCGCCGGAGCACCACGTACGAGGCCGTCACCGCCGCCCCGCAGAGCACGACCAGCAGGAGCAGCTGACCCAGCCCGGAACCGCTGCCCGACACCGGCATGCCGAACAGGAGCGAGAGCGCGACCGGCGGACTGAAGCGGAAGATCGCCTCACCGATCGGCTGGGTGGCCGTCCAGGGCATCAGCATCGCGGACATCATGAAGGGGCCCAGCAGTACGCCCATCATCGTGGTGAGAGTGCCCGCGGAGTGCCGCAGCATGGTGCCGAGCGCCAGGCCGAGCACGCCCAGCAGGGTGACGTACAGGCTGCCGCCGAGAGCGCTGAGCATCCAGTCACCCGCGCGGTGGGACCCCGGGGCGTTCGGGACGATCAGCTGGGTGGCCAGCGTCACGAAGGTGACCGTCACCAGGCACAGGGTGAAAGCGGCGGAGGAGAAGACCAGGTACTTCGCCGTGAGCACCCGGGACCTTCGGGGTGCCGCGGTGAAGGTGGTGCGGACCAGGCCGGTGCCGTACTCAGAGGTGATCACCAGCACCCCCAGCGTGACGATGCACAGCTGGCCGAGCATCATGCCGACCAGGGCCGGAGCGGTGTACGGCACCTTGGAGTAGTCCTGCGCGCTGGTCTGGAAGGCGGTGGTCAGCCCTACGGCGACCACGATCACGACCATCGAGGCCAGAGTCCACAGGGTGGAACGCAGCGAGGTGAACTTGGTCCACTCGGACGCCAGGGCGTGGCCCAGGTGAGGAGGGGCCGAGGGCAGCGGCGAACGGTACTCCGGGCCTGCCGGGGCCACCGGGGACGGCGTCGGCTGGTTCGGGGTGTCCATCAGGTGTCCTTGGCGTCGCGCTGGTCGGCGTACAGGTCGCGGGGTTGCCCGGGCATGAGGAAGGGCTGCCCGGTGGACTGCGGAGGGGGCGGCGCGAACCAGCCGTGCTGCGGTTTCGCGGCCTCCGCCGGGGCGGCCGGATCCGTGGCCGCGTCAGACGGCCGCTCGTGCTCCTCCCACAGCTGGGCCTTCGGGTCCTCCGTCGAGCGGTAGTCGACGGCGGCCTGCGTCATGCGCATGTACGCCTCCTCCAGCGAGGCGGTGTGCGGGGAGAGCTCCCACAGTCGGATGCCCGCCCGGTGCGCCAGCTCACTGATCCGGGGCAGTGGCAGGGCGGTCACCCGCAGTGCACCGTCGGGTTCGGTGAGGACCCGGGCACCGGCCTCGGCGAGTACGTTGCCGAGCCGCTCCCGGTCCCGGCTCCCGTCGTCGGGCACGCGCACCCGGGCGAAGCCCGCGGAGTTCGCGGCGATGAACTCGGCGACGCTCATGTCGGCGAGGAGCCGGCCACGTCCGATGACGATGAGGTGGTCCGCGGTCAGTGCCATCTCGCTCATCAGGTGCGAGGAGACGAAGACGGTGCGGCCCTCGGCAGCGAGCTTGCGCATCAGGTTGCGCACCCAGTGGATGCCCTCGGGGTCGAGGCCGTTGACGGGCTCGTCGAAGAGCAGTACCCGGGGGTCGCCGAGCAGGGCTGCGGCGATCCCAAGCCGCTGGCCCATGCCGAGCGAGAAGCCGTTGGTGCGTCGGTCGGCCACGTCCTGCAGGCCCACGACGCCGAGGACCTCCTCCACGCGCCGCTCGGGAATGCCGGAGAGCTGGGCGAGGGAGAGCAGGTGCCGGCGGGCCTTGCGTCCGCCGTGGACGGCCTTGGCGTCGAGGAGCGCGCCGACGTGACGCTGGGCGTTCGGCAGCTCACGGAAGGGGAGCCCGTTGATCGTGACCTGCCCGGAGGTCGGATGGTCCAGACCGAGGATCATGCGCATGGTGGTGGACTTGCCGGAGCCGTTGGGCCCCAGGAAGCCCGTCACATGGCCGGGCCTGACCTGGAAGGAAAGCCCGTCAACCGCAGTCTTGGCGCCGTAGCGCTTCGTCAGGCAGACTGCCTCGATCATGCACTTTCCTTACCGGGCCGGGGTGCGTCTCTCTCTCACAAGGGTAAGGACGTGAGCGCCGGGTCGACGGTTGCCTGTGTCACGTACCTGCCGCGGGCCTCCACTCCCCGGTCAGCTATGCGTCCCGGCGTGCGAGAACCAGGTACCCGCCGGCGAGGGCGGCGAGCACCCACAGCAGCATGATCCCCAGACCGCCCCAAGGCCCGTAGGGGGCTGGATCGCCGCCGAGGGCGGCCGGCACCACCTGCATGATCTTGGATCCGGCCTGGTCCGGGAAGTAGCGGGCGACGGACTTGGCGCCCGGCACCGCCGACAGGATCTGGGAGACCAGGAAGAAGAACGGCATCAGGATGCCCAGCGACAGCATCGAGCTGCGCAACATCGCGGCCACGCCCATGGAGAACAGGGCGATCAGTGCCATGTACAGGCCGCCGCCCACCACGGCCCGCAGGACGTTGGGTGCTCCGATGGTGGTGCGGTGCTCGCCCAGCAGGGCCTGGCCGAGGAAGAACGACAGGAAGCTCGTCGCCATCCCGATGACCAGGGCGAGCGCGGTGGCTACCGTGATCTTGCTGAAGAGGAAGGTGGCCCGCTGCGGCACCGCGGCCAGTGAGGTGCGGATCATTCCCGAGCTGTACTCCGTGCCCACCACCATCACGCCGAAGACCACCATGGCCAGTTGCCCGAGCACCATCCCGGAGAAGCTGAGGAAGGTCGGGTCGAAGGTGGCCCGCTCGACGGGGGAGAGGTTGCCGAACTGCGCGTTCATCACCGCGCACAGTGCGGCGCTGAGCGCCACCGTCACCACGAAGGCGCTGATCAGCGTCCACGTGGTGGAGGAAACCGTGCGGATCTTGGTCCACTCGGACTGGAGGACGGCGGCTACGGCGGTCATCGTCCGGCCCCCTTCTGCTGCCACTGGGCACCCCAGGGCGTGGCTGGTGCTGGGGGCGGTGATGTGTCAGGCGTACCGGGTGAGTGCGCGTGGTACTCCACGGCTCCGGCGGTCATCTGCATGAACGCCTCCTCCAAGGAGGCCTGCTGCGGGCTGAGCTCGTGCAGCACGATGCCGTGTGCGGCGGTCAGCTCGCCCAGGGCCTCGGCGGTGATCGAGTCCACCTCCCAAGCGCCGTCCCGGGAGTTGACCGCAGGAATTCCGGCGTTGGCCAGTACGTCCTGGAGACGTTCCTGTTCGGGCGTGCGGATCCGCACGTAACTTCGTGAGTTCTGCTGAATGAAATCAGCCATCGAGGTATCGGCCAGGAGTCTCCCCTGCCCAATCACGATCAGATGATCCGCGGTCAGGGCCATTTCGCTCATCAGATGAGAAGAAACGAAGATCGTTCTCCCCTCGTTGGCCAGACTTTTCATTAGATTTCGGATCCAGTGAATTCCCTCCGGATCGAGGCCGTTGACCGGTTCGTCGAAGAGCAGCACCCGAGGGTCACCGAGCAGGGCCGAGGCGATGCCCAACCGCTGCCCCATGCCGAGCGAGAATCCCTTCGCCTTCTGCCGCGACACCGCCGTCAAACCCACCGTGTCCAACACCTCTGCCACCCGGGCCGCCGGGATCCGGTTGGACTGGGCCAGACACAGCAGGTTGTTGTAGGCGCTCCTCCCGCCGTGCATCGCCTTGGCGTCCAGCAGCGCACCCACGTACCTCAGCGGCTCGTCCAGTTCACGGTAGTGGTGGCCGTCGATGCGCACCGTCCCGCTCGTCGGGTGGTCGAGGCCGAGCATCATCCGCATCGTGGTGGACTTGCCTGCCCCGTTCGGCCCCAGGAATCCGGTGACCATCCCCGGGCTGACGCGGAAGCTGAGGGAGTCCACTGCCGTCTTGTCACCAAAACGCTTCGTGAGGGCCTCAAGCTCGATCATGCCGTTCACGCTAGGACGACCAGGGGCCCCTCGCCACCTGAGTGACGAGGGGCCCCTGACCGTGCACGCGTCCGCGGACGGACATTGCGTCCCTAGCGGCTCTGCTGTGCCGGGACTCCACGAGTGATCGGCTCGTCGTCGACCGGGGAGCCGGCCGCGGCCACCGCGGCCCCGGTCAGCGTCGCGAGCATCTCGCGGACGTTGGTCAGCTGGGCGTTGATCGAGTCACGGCGGTTGGTCAGCGCGGCCAGCTCACGCTCGGACTCGCTACGGATGCGGTCCGCCTTGGCGTTGGCGTCCGCCACGATGTCCTCGGCCTGGCGCTGAGCGGTCTCCACGGTCTGACGGGCCCGGCGCTCGGCGTCCGTGCGGAGCTTCTCCGCCTCCAGGCGAAGCTGCTCGGCACGGTGCTCGATCTCGGCCAGCCGCTTCTCCGCCTTCGCCTGACGGGAAGCCAAGTCGCGCTCGGACTGCTCGCGCCGCTTGGCGAGGTTGGTCTCGAAGTCCGCGGCGGCCTGGGCGGCCTTGGCGCGGGTCTCCTCGAACAGCGCATCGGCCTCCTCGCGCTTGGAAGCGGCGTCCTTCTGCGCCTCCGCACGCAGGGTGGAGGCATCGCCCTTGGCCTTCTCGACGATCCGGATGCCCTCGTCTTCCGCCTTCGCCTTGCGGTCGGCGGCGAACGACTCGGCGTCGTTGCGCACCTGCTGGGCGGCGGACTCGGCGAGCTCGCGATGCTGTTCCGCGGCCCGACGGGCCTCCTCACGCAGGTCCTTGGCCTCCTCCTCGGCAAGGCGCAGGATCTTCTCCACGCGGGCGCCGAGACCTGCGTATGACGGCTCGGCATCACTGACCTGGGCCTGTGCATTCTGCGTTTCGAGGTGCAACTCTTCGATGCGCTTCTCCAGCGCGCCGATGCGGGTCTGTGCGCTGTCACGGTCGGCGACGAGCTTGGTAATGCGGTCATCCACCTGACCGCGGTCGTAACCACGCCGCACGAGCTCGAAGCCGAAGGGGGAGGAAGTGTCGCTCATGGGGTTCCTGTCGAATGAGACCGGCTGAGGTGTTAAGGGGAATCCTAGGCGCCCAAGCGGCGTGTCATCGAGCCGTTCCAGGTTTGATCTGGAGAATGACACTCCTTTTGAGTGGCTAGCCCTCCGAGGACTTGCCGCCCGAACGAGTGGATCCCGCCGCTGCGCCGGCCTTGACAGCGCCCGCACCCGAACCGCCCGACGACGACTTTCCGCCACCAGAAGGCGCTTCGAATGATTCCAACGCCTCAAGGACGTCCTGGACACGGGAGATCTCCGCCTGGATGTCCTCGCGCCTACGTACGAGAACCTCCAGTTCCCGCCGCCCCTCCGCCAGCAGGGCATCAGCCTCGGCCTGCGCCTGGGCGTGGACCCGCTCGGCCTCCCGCACCAGCTCGCTCTTCTTCTGCTCCGCTTCCTTGAGGAGTTGCTCCGCCTTCTTCACCGCCGCGATACGGACCTTGCTGGCCTCGCTGCTCGCGTCCGACACCATGGTGCGGGCCTTGGCCTCGGCGGCGGCGGCCTGTTCGGTCGCCGCCTTCACCAGTTTGTCCACCCGTTCGCCGGCCGACTTCATCTGCTCGGCCGACTCCCGGCGGGCCCGGTCGTGGAGTTCCTCGATCTCGCCTTCCACCCGGGCACGCATCTCCTCGGCGCGATCCCTTATCGCAGTCGCGTCCGAGCGGGCGCCGACCAGTAGTTCGTCCGCGTCCGAGCGGGCCTTCTCCACCAGCGAGTTGCCCTCCACGGTGGCCTCCGCGGTGAGCCGGGACGCCTCTTCGCGGGCTGCCGCAATCATCGCGTCGGCCTGCTCCTCGGCCGTCTGCGTGGTCGACTGGGCCTGCTCCAATGCCGCGTCCGTGAGCTGCTCGGCCTCGTTCGTCGCCTCCGTGATGAGTCGGTCCACCTGCTCGGCGGCTTCCGACCGCCGCTGGTTGGCAGACTCCCGCGCTTCGTCGAGCAGCCGCTCGGACTCGGCGCGGGCCTGCTCGCGCAACTCCTCAGCCGCGGCAGCCGCCTCCACCTTGACCCGATCGGCCTCCGAACGGGTACGACGGGCGTGCTCCTGAGCCGAGGCGACCGCCTCGGAGGCCTCGGCGCGAAGCCGCTCGGCCTCCATCTGGGCCTCGCTGAGGGTGAGTTCGTTGGCCGCGGCGGTTTCCGTCGTGAGCCGCTCGCTCTCCTTGACCGCCTCGGTGATGAGGCGGTCCGCCTGCTCGGCCGCTTCCGTACGCAACCGGTTCGCCTCGGCCCGCGCCTCGTCCAACGTCCGCTCGGACTCCTGCTCCGCGGTGGCCAGCGCCTCGGCGGCAGCCGCACTGACCCGCTCGGCTTCCGCCGTCGCCTCGCCGATGACGCGCCCGCCCTCGACCCGCGCCTCCTCCAAGGCATGCGCCGCCTCGGTGCGCAGCCGCTCCGCCTCGGACCGGGCCTCGCCCACCGTACGTTCGTTGGCCGCCCGGGTCTGCTCCGTCAGCCGCTCGGCTTCCGCCGTCGCCTCGCCGATGACGCGCCCGCCCTCGACCCGCGCCTCCTCCAGTGCCGCCGCTGCGCCGCGCTCCGCGTCCTGAAGAGCCTGGGTGGCAGCGCTGGTCAGCCGCTCCGCCTCGGCCGCGGCCTGTGCCTGCTGGAGCTCGACCGCCTCCAGAGTCTGGGTGGTGAGAGCCTCCGCCTCCTCCCGGGCGGTGCCCACGAGCTGGTCGGACTGGGCGGCTGCCTCGGACCGGATCCGGTTGGCGTCCTCACGGGCGTCGGCCCGGGTGCGCGCCGCGTCCCGCTCGGCAGCCGCGAGCGCGTCAGAGGCCTCGGTGCGCACCCGCTGCGCGTACTCCGAGCTGTCGCCGCGCAGGCGCTCGGCCTCGGCGATGGCGTCCGCCACCGTCCGCTCGGCCAGCGACTTCGCCGCTTCGGTCTCCTCACGGGCGGCAGTACGGATGCGCTCAGCGTCCCCGGTCGCCCGCTCCCGTTCGGCGTTCGCGTCCGTGCGGAGCCGCTCGGCCTCCTCCTGCGCCTGCGTGCGGACCCGGTCCGCCGCGTGCTCCGCGCCACTGCGCAGCGCGGCGACCTCCTCCTCGGCCGCCTGCTGGAGGCCGGCCACGGACTCTCGGATCGACTGGGCGGACTCCTCGGCCGCCGACACCAACTCGCTGGCCCGGGAATCCGCCTCCTCCACCAGGCGGGCGGCCTCGGCCTGAGCCTCTTCGGTGCGCTTGCGCGCCGAGGCCAGCAGTTCCTCGCTGCGCTCGCGGGCTGTGGCCCGCTCGCGGTCCGCCTCCTCGCGCGCCGAACCAAGGGTCTCCTCGGCTTCACGGTGGCGGCGGGCGGCTTCCTCCTGTGCGGCGGACAAGGTCTCCGCGGCCTCCGCCGCGATCCGCTCGGCAGCCGATCGGGCCTCCGCGCGGACCCGGTCCGCGCTCTCCTGCGCCTCGGACTTCAGTCGCTCCGCTTCCGCGGCGGCTTCGGTCTGGAGCCGCAGGCCGACGGACTCGCCCTCGGCCCGCGCGGTGGCCGCCTCCGCGGCGGCTTCGTTGCGGAGCCGCTCCGCCTCGGTCTCGGCCTGCGCCTGGAGGGTGCGGATACGCTCTGCCGCCTCCGCGCGCAGTCGCTCGCTCTCCTCTGAGGCCTCTCGACGGATGGCCTCGGCTGCCGTCCGGGCCTCACGCAAGGCGTCCTCGGCCGCGGACAGCCGTTGCTGGGCGTCCTGCTGGAGCCGGGCGATCCCTTCGGCGGCCTCCGCCTCCCGGGCGGCGACGGCCCGTTCAGCCTCTTCCCGCAGCTCCCGCGAGGACGCTTCGGCCTGCGCCGTCAGCGACTCGGCCTGCTCCTCGGCCTCCGTACGCAGCCGCTCGGCCTCGGCACGGGTGCGCTCCAAGGTCTCCTCGGCCTGACGGCGCAGGCCCGTGGCCCGCTCGATCGCCTCGCCGCGCACCCGCTCGCTCTCGGCGCTGGCGCTGCCCCTGAGCTCGTCCGCGTCCGCCTTCGCCTTGCCGAGGAGCTGCTCGGCGGTCCTGGCCGCCTCCTCGATCTGCTGGACACCCTCGCGCCGCGCCTCGCCGCGGATGCGTTCGCCCTCGGCGACCGCCTCCGCGCGCAGCTGCTCCGCCTCGCCGCGGAGCCGGCGGGCCTCTTCCTGGAGCTCGACGGTCTTGGCGCGGTACTCCTCGGTGTCGTCCTTCGCGGCGCCCTTGAGCTGCTCGGCGGTGTCCGCGGCCTGTGCCTGCAGGCGGTCGGCCTCGGCCTGAGCCTCACGCCGGATCCGCTCGGCCTCCTCGGCGGCGGCGCGGGTGGTGGCCTGGGCGTCCTCGGAGGCCTTGGTGAGTACTTCTTCAGCGGTCCGCGCGGCCTTCGCAAGCTGTGCCGCGGCGTCCTCGGCCGCCCGGGTCCGCGCCGACTCGGCTGCTTCCGTGATCTGGCGTTCGGCCTCGTTCTTGGCGTCCGCCAGGGCCTGCTCGGCCTCCGCCTTGAGTGCCTCGGCATCCTTGGTGGCTTCGCCGACCAGCCGGGCGATCTCGGCCTTGGCGGTCCGGGTGCGCTGTTCGTTGACCGATTCGGCGGTGCTCAGCTGCTTGGCGGCGGAGTCCTTGGCCTCGGTCAGCACCTTCTCGGCCTGGATGCGCGCTTCACGCAGCGCGAGGTCGGCCTCCTGGATGCGGGACTCGGCGACCCTGTTCAACTCGGCCGTCTGCTGCCTGGTCTGCTCGGCCTCGCCCGCACTGGCCGAACGCAACTGCTCGGCGTGCGCGGTGGCTTCCTGGGCCTGCGTGGACGCGGCGTTCAGCAGCCGCTCGGCGTCCTTGCGGGCCCGCAGCAGCAGCGCTTCGGCTTCGCCGCGGGCTGCCTCCGCTTCGGCGCTCAGCCGACGACGGGACTCCTCCACCACCCGGGTGGCTTCGGCTCGCGCGGTGGCCAGCGACTGCTCCGCCTCGGTGCGGGACTCCTCCATCAGCCGGCGGGCCTGCGCCTCGGTGCGGGCTCTCAGCTGCTCGGCCCAGGCCACGTTCTCGTTGACGTGCGCCTCGACGCTCTGGCGGCGTTCGGCCAGCTCCTGGTCGAGCTGCTGGCGGCGGGTGACGGCCTCGGTGTGCAGCTCGGCCTGGAGGCGGGCCTGGTGCTCGGCGTGCTCCTGGAGGATCCGCTGGGTCTGTGCCCGTACGTCGCGCAGCTCGTGTTCGGCGTCGCTGCGCATCTGGTCGGCCTGGATCTGGGCGTTACGCAGCAGCTGTTCGGCCTGGTAGCCGATGTCCGCCGTGTCATAGGCGGGGCGGGACGCGAGAGCGCGACGTGCCTCATGGAGCTTGGCGCGCAGCACCTCGACCTGGTAGCCCAGGTCCTCGGCGTGCTGGACGGCCTTCCCGCGCTCCTTCTTCAGCCGCTCCATCTCAGCCTCGAAGCGCGAGAGATGGTCGGCCTCAGGCTGATGACTCTCCTGGCTTTCGTAGCCCCGCACAGCGCGGTCCCATCCGTCCCCTGGTCGCAAGCTCTCTCCCAACGAGCACCGTCCGCCCGCTGAACGGCGCCCCGGGGGAATGGTGTCAGATTCCAGCCGGGACGGGGGTCACAGGCCCCAGACCCCGCTTATCCGCACCGAACCCCGGCCGAGCCGACCGCCACTCTACCGGCCGGGGAAAGCGGCGGTCAGTGCTCGGGGTGGTCCGTGGTCCTCGGCTCCGCTTCGGGCCCGGACTTGGAGGTGACGAGTTCGGTGAGTACCCCGTGGCAGTCCTTGGGGTGCAGGAAAGTGATGCGGGACCCCATGGATCCGATCCGGGGCTCTTCGTAGAGGACCCGGACGCCCTTGTCGCGGATGGACTGGGCATCGGCGTCCACGTCGGCGGTGCCGAAGGCGATGTGGTGGACGCCTTCGCCGTTCTTGGCCAGCCACTTGCCGACCGCGGAGTCCTCCCGGGTGGGTTCGAGGAGCTGGAGGTAGGAGGCGCCGCCGTCGGAGGTCTCGTTGATCTTGAGCATGGCCTCCCGTACGCCCTGCTCCTCGTTGACTTCGGTGTGGAACACCTCGAAGCCGTACGTGGCACGGTAGAACTCGACAGTCTTGTCGAGGTCGAAACAGGCGATCCCGATGTGATCGATTCGCGTCAGCATGTTCCCAGTGCAGCGCTCCGGAGGTCGTAACGCAACGTGCGCGCGATCACACCGGACGACCGGTGACGGCCGGCATACCGCTCAGTACATTCAGGTAAACCCTCGTTCACTCCTCATCCCAAGGGGCTGTGCCTCATGTCCGCAACGAACAGCACGACTTCGGTGATCGTCGCAGGGGCCCGCACGCCCATGGGGCGGCTGCTCGGCTCGCTGAAGTCCTTCTCGGGCGCCGACCTGGGCGGCTTCGCCATCAAGGCGGCGCTGGACCGGGCCGGGATCTCCGGTGACCAGGTCCAGTACGTGATCATGGGCCAGGTGCTCCAGGCCGGCGCCGGCCAGATCCCCGCCCGCCAGGCCGCGGTCAAGGCCGGCATCCCGATGAACGTTCCGGCGCTGACGATCAACAAGGTGTGCCTGTCCGGTCTCGACGCGATCGCGCTCGCGGACCAGCTGATCCGTGCCGGCGAGTTCGACATCGTGGTGGCCGGCGGTCAGGAGTCGATGACCAACGCCCCGCACCTGCTGCCCAAGTCCCGTGAGGGCTACAAGTACGGCGCCGTCCAGATGCTCGACGCGATGGCCCACGACGGCCTGACCGACGCCTTCGAGAACATCGCCATGGGCGAGTCCACGGAGAAGCACAACACCCGCCTGGGCATCGAGCGGGCCCCGCAGGACGAGTTCGCCGCCCGTTCCCACCAGCGGGCCGCCGCCGCGCAGAAGAACGGTCTGTTCGAGGCGGAGATCACGCCGGTGGAGATTCCGCAGCGCAAGGGCGACCCGGTGCTGTTCACCCAGGACGAGGGCATCCGTCCGGAGACCACCGCCGAGTCCCTCGGCAAGCTGCGTCCGGCCTTCAGCAAGGACGGCACGATCACTGCGGGCACCTCCTCGCAGATCTCCGACGGCGCCGCCGCCGTCGTGGTGATGAGCAAGGCGAAGGCCGAGGAACTGGGCCTGGAGTGGATCGCCGAGATCGGTGCGCACGGCAACGTGGCCGGCCCCGACAACTCGCTGCAGTCCCAGCCGTCCAACGCCATCGCGCACGCCTTGAAGAAGGACGGCCTGGAGGTCTCCGACCTCGACCTCGTGGAGATCAACGAGGCCTTCGCCGCGGTGGCCGTGCAGTCAATGAAGGACCTGGGCGTCGACCCGGAAAAGGTGAACGTCAACGGTGGCGCGATCGCCCTGGGCCACCCCATCGGAATGTCCGGTGCCCGGGTGGTGCTGCACCTCGCTCTGGAGCTCAAGCGGCGTGGCGGCGGCGTCGGCGCGGCGGCCCTGTGCGGTGGTGGTGGCCAGGGTGACGCGCTGATCCTGCGCGTGCACAAGGCCTGAGCCCCGCCCGGCCCCGCCCCGGCGGGTCCCCGACCGAACACCGCTAGAACCGTACGAGTCCAAGGAGCGCAGAGCGCATGACGGTGGACGTCCCCCAGCTGGTGGAACAGGCCCGTGAGGGCAAACCCCGGGCGGTGGCCCGGCTGATCTCACTGGTGGAGGGGGCGTCACCGCAGCTGCGCGAGGTGATGGCGGCCCTCGCGCCGCTCACCGGGAACGCGTACGTGGTGGGCCTGACAGGTTCGCCCGGCGTCGGCAAGTCCACCTCGACCTCGGCCCTGGTCACCGCTTACCGGCGGGCCGGCAAGCGGGTCGGGGTGCTGGCGGTGGACCCGTCCTCGCCGTTCTCCGGCGGCGCGTTGTTGGGAGACCGGGTCCGGATGTCGGACCACGCCTCCGATCCCGGGGTCTACATCCGCTCGATGGCGACCCGCGGTCATCTGGGGGGGCTCGCCTGGGCCGCTCCGCAGGCGATCCGGGTGCTGGACGCGGCCGGCTGTGACGTGGTCCTGGTGGAGACGGTCGGGGTGGGGCAGTCGGAGGTGGAGATCGCCTCCCAGGCGGACACCTCGGTCGTGCTGCTGGCCCCAGGCATGGGCGACGGCATCCAGGCCGCCAAGGCGGGCATCTTGGAGATCGGCGACGTGTACGTGGTCAACAAGGCCGACCGGGACGGTGCCGACGCCACCGCCCGAGAGCTGAACCACATGCTGGGGCTCGGCGAGGCGCGGGCTCCCGGCGACTGGCGCCCGCCGATCGTCAAGACCGTCGCGGCCCGTTCGGAGGGGATCGACGAGGTGGTCGAGGCCCTGGAGAAGCACCGGGCCTGGATGGAGGAACACGCGGTCCTCGGCCAGCGTCGTGCCGCGCGGGCGGCACGCGAGGTCGAGACGATCGCGGTGACGGCGCTGCGGGCCCGGATCGGCGATCTGCACGGGGACCGGCATCTGGACGCCCTCGCCGTACGGGTCGCCGGCGGCACCCTTGACCCGTACGCCGCCGCGGACGAGCTGATCGCGAGCCTCACCGAGGCCTGAGGGCCGCCGCGGCGCAGCGACGAGCCCGGTACCCGTCGACCTGCGGTCGGCGGGTACCGGGCTGGCCGCGTGGTGTCCGGGGCCTGCCCTCAGCCCTTGCGGGTCTCGCGCAGGTGGCGGGCGACCGGGCTCAGCGAAGCCTGGAGGTCGGCCAGCGCGGGTCCGTCGAGCAGGTCGATGAAGTGCCGGCGCACAGAGGCCACGTGGTGCGGAGCGACCTTGCGCATGGTCTCCATGCCCTCTTCGGTGAGTACGGCGAACAGGCCGCGCCGGTCGGACTCGCAGTTGACCCGACGCACCAACCCGGCGTTCTCCATCCGGGTGATCTGGTGGGACAGCCGGCTCTTGGACTGGAGCGTGGCCGCGGCGAGGTCGCTCATGCGCATCCGCAGCTCCTCCGACTCCGAGAGGTTGACCAGGATCTCGTAGTCGTTGTTGGTCAGTCCGAAGGGCTGGAGGTCCTTTTCCAACTGGTGCATCAGCAGTCTGCTGACGTCCAGGTGGGTGCGCCACGCGATCTGCTCGGTGTCGCTCAGCCAGCGGGTGGCGGTGTCAGTCTCCATACAAGGACTCTACCTAAGAAGTTGAATTGCGTATAAAAAGTGCGGGGTGCATATGCGTATGCATCACCCTCCGCAGATTAACGGTCACAGGCCGAAACGGCGCTGGAGATCCCCGAGTTGGCCGGGAAGGCGCGGTGCGCCGCCCGCTCCATACTGCCCCCCGGCACCAGGTCCGTGCCCCCCGTGTCCAGCACCTGGAACGCCTGGCTCCGCGCCGATCTGCCCCACCGGCTGCTCTGCCATCAGCGTTTCCGTTGACTGGAGCAGCACCGTCCCGGCCCCGACGAACTCGAACTGGTGTTCCTCGCCCGAGGCGCCACCCAGTCCGGTCAGCTGCCGCAACCCGCCCAGGACCCCCGACATATAGCCATGATCGTAATGGTGGCAGGGGGAGGGGCAGTCGGCCCAACCCACCAGCGCCTGCGGATCCACCCGCAGCGGGGGCTCCATGAAGACCACCGGCCCGTTGGAGGCGGCGACGAACTTTCCGGTCCCGATGAGCGTGAGGAATCCCGGCACGATCGACTGTTTCAGGGCGAGCGAGGGCTGGTAGGCCAGCAGGTTCCCGGCGCGGATCGTCAGGTTCCCCTCGTCCAGGTCGTAGGAGTTCACGTCGAAGGCGCGGTCCGCGAGCAGCATCTTGCCCTGCCCCTCGGCGACCACCCAGTCACTGGCGTGCAACGGGGAGTGGAAGCTGGTGCGCAGCAGTCGGTCGAACCGGCCGTTGCCGATCCCGTTGAAGTCGATGCGCCCGTAGTAGGCGATCATCTTGCCCTTCTGTAGGAACCACTGGCTCCCTTTGAGCTCCACGCAGAAGGTGTACGAATTGACGTTGTCGTCCGAAGGCAGGCTGTACGGGTCGAAGACCGTCGGGGCCCCCGGGCCGAGGACGGGGGCCGGGCCGAATCCTGGGCCGTGGTTCACAGCTTCTCCTCCGAGGCCTGTACGTAGACGGCTCCCTGGCCCGAGAGCTCCAACTGGAACGCCTCGCCCGAACCGCGTCCCACCATGTCGCGCCAGCCGAGCGCGGTGGACAGCTTGTTGCGCACCTCGCCGTGATGGGCGACGTACGCCTGCGGGTCCACGTGGACCGGCCGCTGCGGTGAGATCGGCAGCTCGATCACCCCGCCGTGGGCCATCACCGCCACCGAGCCGTGGCCCTTCAGGGTCGTGGTGAACAGGCCCTGGCCGGTGACCTGGCCGCGCACCATGCCCATCACGCCACCCTGCGAACCCATGAACATGGTCCCCTGCTGGAGGGTGCCGTCGAAGGCCAGCAGCCGGTCGGCCTCCACGTAGAGGGTGTCGCCCGCGAGCTGGATCACCTGGATGTGGTGACCGCCGTGCCCGAACATCACCGTCCCGCTGCCTTCCACGGACATCAGCGGAGTCTGCTCGTTGGTCACCCGCCGGCCGATCATCCCCATGACGCCCCCCTGCCCGCCGGAGATGTCCGGGGTGAAGGAGACCTCGCCGCGGTAGGCGAGCATGGCGCCGCGCTGGCTGTACAGCTTCTGACCGGGCACCACCTGGGCCTCGACCATCTTCGAGTTGATCTCACGGAACGGCACTACACGTCCCCCCCGATGGTGTTGCGCTCACTCGGCTGGACGTACACGAGCCCCTCGCCCTCGAAACGGATCTGGAAGGCCTCGCCGGAACCCTCGCCCATCAGGGTGCGGAAGTTCACACCCGACTGGAAGTGCTGCTGGAGGTTCCCGGTGTGCGCGATGTAGGCGCCCGGGTCCACCGAGAGCGGGTACTGGGCGCTCACCCGCAGCACCACGGCCGGGCCGTCCGACATGATCGCGGCCTGCCCGTTGCCCTCCACGGTGGTGGTGAACAGGCCGTTGCCCGTCGCTCCGCCGCGCAGGCCGGTGAAGGTGGTGCCGGTGCGCAGCCCACCGTCCGTGCACAGCAGGTTGCTGGACTCGACGTAGAGCTTGTCCCCGTGGAGGTTGACCAGGTTGATCTCGCTCGCCCGGTCGGCGAAGAAACAGGTGCCGTTGCCGCGCACCTCCATCATCGTCATCTGTTCGCCGGTCAGGCGGCGGGTCACCATCCCCCGGATGCCCTCACCGCCGCCGGTCATCTTCTTGAAGGCCATCTGCCCGTCGTACGCGACCATGGAGCCGTTCTTCGCTTTGACGGCGTCCCCGGTCAGGTCGACGGCCAGCACCTTGCTGCCTTGGAGTCGGAACTGAGCCACGGGCAAGACGGTATAGGCCCCGCGTGCACCCGAACAGGGCCTCGCCGCCGATAACCCCACGGTCTGCGTCACACCGGCCGACCCCGAGCCAAGATCAGGCAAACCGACTGCCACAATGGACCGGACCGCCACCCCCTGACGAAGGCCCGATCCGTGGACATCAAGACCGCCACCGCCGTCCGCCGCCTGCGACTGGTCTCCGCCGTCGAGGCCGTCTCCTTCTTGCTGCTGCTGGCCTGCTCGGTCCTCAAGCGCACCACCGAGTTCAACGGAGTCCCGGTCATGGGAGCCGTCCACGGAATCCTCGTCGTGCTCTTCGTGGTCTTCCTCGCGGACGCCTGGAACCGCACCCGCTGGGCCGTCAAGCGCCCGCTGGTCGTCTTCGTGCTCTCGCTGATCCCCTTCGGCGGGTTCTTCGCCGAGAAGTTGCTGCGCGCCGAAGAGCAGCAGCACGTGGCCGCCGCCCACGCCGCGGCCCGTGAACAGAGCGCGGCCACCGCCTGACCTGCTCGCCGCCCTCGCGAACGCCGGTGCTCGCCAGGGCACCGGGCGCATGGCGGAACCTGTCCGTCAGGCACGCAGGGCGGCGTCGAGCTCGCGCATGATCGCGCCGACCGGTCCGCCACCGGGAGGGGCGGCAGGCAGCCGGCCGAGGACCGCCCTGACCGAGGGCGGCGCCTGCTGACTCGCCCACGCCAGGGTTCCCGCCGTGACGGGCCGGTCCGCTGCGGCAGCCAGCTCCTCCGCCCGCGCCGCGTGCGCCGCCGCGCCGAGGACGTGCCTGACCTGATGGGCACTTGCCAGCGGGTGCAGGTACGCGGCGGCGGCTGCGTGGCTCGCCGCCCGCGCCGCGTCGACCGCGGCGGGCGAAGAGGCCGCCCGCGCCGCCCGGTAGGCCGCCCAGGCGCTCTGGCGCAGGGCGGAGTCGCGACGGCCACCGCCGGCGTAGCGCCGCGCTGCCTCCACGGCCTCGCGCGGGCGCGCGTCACCGGGGCAGCTGCCTTCGAAGACCGGCAGGACCCGACCTGCGCATGCGGCGGCGTAGCCGGTGATCTCCCGGAGTTCGTGTTGGCTCAGCTCGATCCGCGGCTCAGTGGGCACGGTCTCATCCTGCCGTAGGTCCTCGCCCGCGGTACCGGCCCCCGCACCCGACGTTGACCGCAGCCTCGCAGGGCCGTTCGGCTGCCTCATCCGGTTCCCTCGCCCGTGGCCAGGGCGAGCCCCAGCGGGGTGCGCTCGTACAGCACCTGGTGCCCGTACCGGCCTGAGACCAGCAGGCCAGCCCCGCGCAGAGCGGACAGGTGGGCGGAGACGGAGGACGGCGCGAGGCGCAGGCGCCTGGCCAGGGTCGTCGTGGAGGCTGGCTCGTCGAGGGCCAGCAGGACCTCGGCCCGGGCGCGCCCCAGCAGCCGTGCCAGCGCCTGCGGGGTGTGCGGGCCCTCCGTGTTCCACAAGCCGCCGATGCCGCGCGCCGGGTAGACCACGGTGGGCTGCCAGGGAGGGTCGAAGCCGCCGATCACCTCGGGCCAGGCGAAGGCGCTGGGCATCAGCACCAGCCCCTGACCGCCGAGTTCCCTTTCGTGCTCGCCGTCCCGGTGGAGGGTCAAGGTTCCCTCCCGCCAGCTCAGCCGCGGGTGCAGGCCGCCGAAGAGCCCTTCCAACCCGCCGTCCGCCAGGCGGCGGGCGTGGAAGGCCACGTCCGCTTCCAGCAGGGTCCGTAGCCGTGGCCACTGCGGGGCGACCAACAACTGCCACACCTGCTCGGTCAGGTCGGCGAGTTCGCGTACCGCCCGGGCCGGGTCCTCCAGCAGGGCCCGTCCGGTGGCCGATGTGGTGGCGCCGGGGGTGTCGGCGAGCGAGCGGGCGATATCGCGCCGGGCCTGCTGCGCGTCGGTGGCGCGGACGGCGGCCAGTTCCTCCTCGAAGGTCGAGGCGGTCCCGGTCGGCGGGCGCCCCAGGAAGTCCGGGGTGTAGCCGCGCAGCGGCATGAGCAGCAGGAGCGGCCCGAGGTCGAGGCCCTCAAGGGCCCCGCGGCTGTGGCGCAGCCAGGGCAGGTGGTAGGCGTGGCGCTCGGGGCGGGCCAGGGTCCGCACTGCCTCGTGTGCCTCCCACAGCGGGGAGATGGCGAACCGACAGCGCAACAGGTCCTCGGCCCCGAAGTGCAGGTGGAACGGCATGCGGTGCGCCCTTCGCGGCAGGATTCGGACCAGCCCGAAAGCCTAGTGGGGCCAGGGGCCCGGGCGGCACGCTCTGCCGCATGCTGAAGCCCGCTGCACCGTCGGATACCGCGCCCTGTTCGTCGTTCTGCGTCGTGCCGGAGGCGCTGATGGCCCCTACGTGGACCGGATCGGTGCGGGCACCACCACCCTCGGGCTCCTGGTGCGCGCGATGCCGTTGGGGACGGTACTCAGCACCGGGCTGATGACGTTTCAGGGGGCCGGGATGGCGCTGGCCGGGGTGGTGGCGGAGTTCTTCGCACTGACGGCTACGGTGACGGCGGCCGGCGTTGTGGGCACCTTGTGCGTGCTCGCCCTGCTGCGGGAGGTGCGCCTCAGCGGGGAGCGGGGACCGAAAGGCGAGACAGAGCTGACCGTCATATGACTGGCCGGTATGGTCGAGCCCGTGCCCAAACCGCTCAGCCTCTCCTTCGACCCGATCTCCCGCGCCGACGAACTCTGGCAGCAGCGGTGGGGGCCGGTGCCCTCGATGGCCGCGATCACTTCGATCATGCGGGCCCAGCAGATCCTGCTCGGCGAGGTGGACGCGGTGGTCAAGCCGTACGGCCTGACCTTCGCCCGCTACGAGGCGCTGGTCCTGCTCACCTTCTCGAAGGCCGGCGAGCTGCCCATGTCGAAGATCGGCGAGCGGTTGATGGTGCACCCCACGTCCGTGACGAACACCGTGGACCGACTGGTGAGGTCCGGCCTGGTCGCCAAGCGCCCGAACCCCAACGACGGGCGGGGCACCTTGGCGTCGATCACCGACAAGGGGCGTGAGGTGGTGGAAGCGGCCACCCGCGACCTGATGGCGGTGAACTTCGGGCTCGGCGCCTACGACGACGAGGAGTGTGGGGAGATCTTCGCCATGTTGCGCCCCTTGCGGGTGGCAGCGGGGGACTTCGAGGAGAGGTAGCGAACCGCAGCTCACCGCCGGTGCGGGCGCCGGGCCGCGGGCCTTGTGCGGTCGCACACCCCGGTCAGGGGCGCCGCCGTGCTGCGGTTAGGCTCGGCGCCATGAAGTCGAATGTTCTGACCCGGTACCGGGTGATGGCGTACGCCACGGCGGTCTGGCTGCTCGTGTTCACCGCCGCGATCATCGCGAAGTACGGGTTCAAGGCCGGCGACACCATGTTGATCTCGCAGATCCACGGCGTCCTCTTCATCATCTACGTGATCTTCGCCTTCGACCTGGGTTCCAAGGCCCGGTGGCCGCTGGGCAAGCTCGCCTGGGTGCTGGCGGCCGGCTGCATTCCCTTCGCTTCCTTCTTCGTGGAGCCGAAGGTCACCCGCGAGGCCCGGGCGCTTCTCGCTGACGGCGTCACCGCGCCCGCGAAGGCCTGAGTCCTGCTGGTCCGACCCCCGGGGATGCAACGGGTGTGCAACCTCCGGGGGTTTCCCATCGACATTTACTAGGACGTCCTAGTAAATTTGAAGCATGGAAGCTGATGCCATCGAGGAGGGTCGCCAACGCTGGCAGGCCCGTTACGACAAGGCCCGCAAGCGGGACGCCGACTTCACCACGCTCTCCGGCGACCCGGTGGACCCGGTCTACGGGCCGCGGCCGGGCGACACCTACGAGGGCTTCGAGCGGATCGGGTGGCCGGGCGAGTACCCCTACACCCGGGGGCTGCACGCCACCGGCTACCGCGGCCGGACCTGGACCATCCGTCAGTTCGCCGGCTTCGGTAACGCGGAGCAGACCAACGAGCGCTACAAGATGATCCTGGCCGCCGGCGGTGGCGGCCTCTCCGTGGCCTTCGACATGCCGACCTTGATGGGGCGGGACTCCGACGAACCTCGGGCCCTCGGCGAGGTCGGTCACTGCGGGGTCGCCATCGACTCCGCCGCCGACATGGAGATCCTCTTCAAGGACATCCCGCTCGGGGACGTCACCACCTCCATGACGATCAGCGGACCGGCCGTCCCCGCCTTCTGCATGTACCTGGTCGCCGCCGAGCGTCAGGGTGTCGATCCCGCGGTGCTCAACGGCACCCTCCAGACCGACATCTTCAAGGAGTACATCGCGCAGAAGGAGTGGCTCTTCGAACCGGAGCCGCACCTGCGCCTCATCGGCGACCTGATGGAGTACTGCGCCCAGGGCATCCCGGCGTACAAGCCGCTCTCCGTCTCCGGATACCACATCCGTGAGGCCGGCGCGACGGCCGCGCAGGAGCTCGCCTACACCCTCGCCGACGGGTTCGGCTACGTGGAGCTCGGCCTGTCCCGCGGCCTGGACGTGGACGTGTTCGCGCCCGGGTTGTCCTTCTTCTTCGACGCCCACCTCGACTTCTTCGAGGAGATCGCCAAGTTCCGGGCGGCCCGTCGGATCTGGGCCCGCTGGATGAAGGAGGTGTACGGCGCCAAGACGGACAAGGCGCAGTGGCTGCGCTTCCACACCCAGACCGCGGGTGTCTCACTGACCGCCCAGCAGCCGTACAACAACGTGGTGCGCACCGCCGTGGAGGCCCTCGCGGCCGTGCTCGGCGGCACCAACTCGCTGCACACCAACGCCCTCGACGAGACCCTCGCGCTGCCCAGTGAGCAGGCCGCCGAGATCGCCCTGCGCACCCAGCAGGTACTGATGGAGGAGACGGGCGTGGCCACGGTGGCCGACCCGTTGGGCGGTTCCTGGTACGTGGAGCAGCTGACCGACCGGATCGAGGCCGATGCCGAGCGGATCTTCGACCAGATCAAGGAGCGGGGTCTGCGGGCCCATCCTGACGGCAGGCATCCGATCGGGCCCATCACCTCCGGCATCCTGCGCGGGATCGAGGACGGCTGGTTCACGGGCGAGATCGCCGAATCGGCCTTCCAGTACCAGCGCTCCCTGGAGAAGGGGGACAAGCGGGTCGTCGGCGTCAACGTCCACCACGGTTCGGTCACCGGTGACCTTGAGATCCTGCGGGTCAGTCACGAGGTGGAGCGGGAGCAGGTCCGGGTCCTCGGCGAGCGCAAAGACCGCCGTGAGGAGGCCCGGGTGGAGTCCGCGCTGGAGGCGATGTTGGCTGCCGCACGGAACGGCACCAATATGATTCCGGCCATGTTGGACGCGGTGCGCGCGGAGGCCACGCTCGGTGAGATCTGCGGCGTCCTGCGCGAGGAGTGGGGCACCTACACGGAGCCGCCGGGCTTTTGACCAGCGGTGGAGTGCGCGGCCGTCGGATGGTTCACCTTCCGGCGGCCCGGCTCTCTGCGCCCGGAGAGGGGCGTCGTTCCGGTCAGCCCGGGGTGGTTCCCCGAAGGCCGTGCACCAGCAGGGCGGTGAAGGTGGCCGTCCACAGCTCGTCCACCGGTTCCGCGCTGACCAGTGCACGGTGCACCACGGTGCCCGCGATCACGTCGAAGATGAGGTCGGTGGCCCGTCCGGCGAGCTCCGCATCCTCCTCGTCGGGCAACTCGCCACGCTCCTGGGCTCGTTGACGTCCCAGTAGGACGAGGTGCTTTTGCCGGTCCACGATGGCCGAGCGGATCCTCTCGCGCAGCGCCTCGTCCCTGGTCGACTCGGCGACCACGGCCATGAGCGCGGTCTTGGCCTCGGGGCGTTCGAGCAGTGCGGCGAACTGGAGTACCACGCCTTCGATATCGGCTTCCAGGCTGCCGCGGTCGGGGAGTTTCAGTTCGTCGAAGAGCTCCGCCACCGCATCGACGACCAGCTCGTTCTTGCCCGCCCAGCGTCGGTAGAGGGTGGTCTTGGCGACCCCGGCGCGCGATGAGACGTCCCCCATGGTCAGTTTCGACCAGCCCAGTTCGACCAGAGCCTCGCGCGTGGCCGCGAGGATGGCCCGGTCCGCCGCGGCGTTGCGGGGGCGCCCGGTCCGACCGGACTTGGTGGTTCGGGAGCACATGCCGGTGAACCATACCCGTCAGTAGCAGAAGTGCTGTGGCCCAAATCACCGGAGGTTGGGAGGCCCCGGTGGCGCGTCGGCGGCTTCCAAGAGTTACGCTACGGCTCGTAGCGTAAGAGCGACAGCCACTGGCATCAGGTGGGGACCCGGTGCCGAAGCCTTGGGATCTTCGTCGAGCCGGGAACCGTTCGACCGTGGGAGCGGCTCATTAGGCACATGGACTTTTCGTCCGTGTGCCCACCAGGGGGGAGGATAGGCGTATGCAGCCCAGAAACATGTCCATGAGCGGCGTCGTCGACCTCGCCGCGGTGAAGGCGGCCGGCGAGGCCAAGGCGAAGGCCGAGGCCGCGCGCGCGGAAACCGCCCGCCAGGGCGATGGAGGCGCCGTGTCGCCCTCCGCCCTCGTCATCGATGTCACCGAGGCGTCCTTCGAGCAGGACGTCCTCCAGCGGTCCGCCGAAGTCCCGGTCGTCCTCGACTTCTGGGCCGAGTGGTGCGAGCCGTGCAAGCAGCTCAGCCCCCTGCTGGAGCGGCTCGCCGTGGAGGCGAACGGCCGCTTCGTCCTGGCCAAGATCGATGTCGACGCCAACCAGATGTTGATGCAGCAGTTCGGCATCCAGGGGATCCCCGCGGTCTTCGCGGTCGTGGCCGGCCAGGCCCTGCCCCTGTTCCAGGGTGCGGTGCCCGAGCAGCAGATCCGCGAGACCCTCGCCCAGCTGGTGCAGGTGGCCGAGGAGCGTTTCGGGCTGACCGGCATCGCCGTGGACGCTGAGGCGTCCGCCGGACCGCTGGAATCCGAGGGTGCCGCGGGGGCTCCCGCCGGCCCGTACGACGCCCTGCTGGAAGCCGCGGTGGACGCGCTGGACGCGGGCGACCTCGGTGGCGCGGTCCAGGCCTACAAGAACGTGCTCGCCGACGACCCGGGTAACAGCGAGGCCCGGCTGGGCCTTGCGCAGGCCGAACTCCTCCAGCGGGTGGCCGAAATGGACCCGCAGGCGGTGCGTCAGGCGGCGGCCGAGGACCCCGCCGACGTTCAGGCGCAGATCGCGGCGGCGGACCTGGACCTGGCCGGTGGCCACGTGCAGGACTCCTTCGGTCGACTGGTGGAGACCGTGCGCCGGACGGCGGGTGAGGAGCGGGAGACGGTCCGACTGCGTCTGCTCCAGCTCTTCGAGGTCATCGGCGGCGACGACCCTCGGGTGACGCAGGCGCGGACGGCGCTGGCCCGGGTGTTGTTCTGAGGTCGCGCCCGAAACTTCTCGGGACACCGACGATTTGTTGACAAGATGACTGACAGCGGCTGCGCTTTGCCAAATCTTGGCAATCGCGGCCGCTGTTACTCGCAGTAAACCGAACTCCGTGTTCTGACCGGATTTCTAGCTGATCCTCCCCCTTCGCTTCACTCCTCGGCGCCACCCAGCGCGACCGCCCCTCGCCAGTGAATCGCATCCCGGTTATCGGGCCGTTACTAGCCAGTAACGACACCTCTTGTGCCCCGGCCCCGAATGCACCACGATCGGCCACGCTCGGTCCATTCCGGAGCCCCTCACCCAAGCGGGGCACGGATCCATGGGTCCCCACCGAGCCGGCCGGCGGCTGTGTTGCCGGCCGTGGACAGGGGGGTCTCTGCCACCGGCAGGGCCTGTCCACCCCGGTTACGCGGCGTGCGTGACCAGTGGTTGTCGCTCGGGGGTGATCGTCGGTGCTCCGCACGCGGTTCCCGCTTGCTCGGAGGCAGGCGCTCCTTCCCGAGGACGTAGCACTTCTCCCATCCCAGGACGGGCTCGTACCCGGACCGGAGATGTACGTCCGAGAAGGAGGAACAACATGAATTCCCAGGTTCGTGGCGGGACGAGATGGAAGCGCTTCGCGCTCGTCATGGTGCCCAGCATCGCGGCGACCGCGGCAGTGGGCGTCGGTCTGGCCCAGGGCGCCCTGGCGGCGTCCTTCAGCGTCTCCGGCCAGGACTTCAAGGTCCGAGCCGACAAGCTCGTCGGTGAGAACCTCATCCAGTACGGCGGTCTGGCCGAGGGGCACGACCTCAAGGGCAACAAGACCCTCAACCCGGTGACGGTGTCCGGCTTCTCCAAGGCCACCATCACCAACATGTGCCAGTCCGTCGTGACGCCGGAAGTGCCCATCTTCGGGAACATCACGCTGAAGCTGAAGACGGGCTACAAGAAGGACCGCCCGGCGGTCGCGACCAACATCTACCTCGATGTGGCCGACCTCGACGCCGACGCCTACTTCGAGAACCTGGACATCGGTGTCGCCGCCGGCGACAAGTCCCAGAAGACGCCGATCCAGCCCGGCACCAAGGCCAACCCGTACGGCTTCTCGCAGCGCGCCGACGTGGCCGTGCTGGAGAACGTCAAGCAGCGGGCGTGGGCGACCACGGCCGGCACGTTCAAGCTCAACGACCTGAGCCTGCGGCTCATCAAGGGCGTCGACGAGTGCTACTAGTGCCGCGGGCGGGCAGCGTCCGTAGCGTCGTGGCGCCCGGCACGCCGGAGGCCGCGCACCGGACGCTGCTCCTCGACGGGCGGACACCGCCCGCCGCAGCACTGGGCACCTGACCGGGAGGGCGGGCGGCACCTGCCGTCCGCCCGCTCGGAGCACCTCTTCTCCGTACCACCGTTTCCAGGGAGCTGTTTCCATGAACGCCGAGACCACGGGTTCCCGCGGATTCACCGACCTCAGGTTCCGTTTCCGCGTCTGGCGCGGCGAACGGCCTTTCTGGGCAGGGTTCTTCACTTTGCTCGGCGGCGTTCCGATCGCCTACTTCCCCTACGCCAGCCTCCAACTGGGAAACATGACCCTGGCCATGTCGACCACGGCAGGCGCGGGCTCCCTGATCATCGGCGTGCTCCTCGTCACGCTCGGCCTGACGCTCTGGTTCCAGCAGGCCGTACGGGTCTTCGCGGGCGTCGCGTCGATCCTGCTGGCCCTGGTGTCACTACCGGTCTCCAACGTCGGTGGCTTCCTGATGGGCTTCCTCTGCGCTCTCGTCGGCGGCGGTCTCGCCCTGTCCTGGGCGCCGGGAGAACCGGTGGAGGAGGCGGGCGAGGAGGCGGCCCCCGAAGGAGCCCACGAGGTAGCCGCTGCGGCGGACGGGGAGCAGTACGAGGCGGCGGGCCGGCACGAGGACGTGCCGCACCAGACCGCGACCGAGACGACTGCCCACGCCAATGGCGGGAGGAACAGTGCGGGGTGACCAGACGCAGTCGGCCGACGGGCCGGGTGCAGAGTCCCGTGAGCGCAAGGGGCCGCGCCACGCGGCCCCCAGGAAGTCGCTGCTGACGAAGCTTCAGATACCGGCCGGCAAGGCCATGGCCTTGGCCGCGATGCCCGGTGCCGTCCTCGTCGGGATGGGTGTGGCCCCACGCCTGGCTCTGGCGGACGAGAAGGACATCCCCTTCGCCCCGGGGCCCTGCGTGACGCGTTCGGACGAGCCGGTGGAGCCGGAGGAGCGCACCGAGCCGTCAGCGAAGCCGGAACCCTCCAAGTCCGCCAAGCCCAAGACCCGCAAGGCGACTTCGAAGCCGGAACCGAAGGAGACCGAGCGCCCGCAGCCCGACGTTTCCCCGGACGCCCGCAGCAACGAGGAGCCTCCCACCGCGGACTCCGTGGACGAGGCCGCGCAGGACTCGGCGGACGGGTCCACCACCCGCGCCGGCGACCGGACCGCGGTGGGCGACCTGCTCGACCCGGTGGATCCGAGCGGTACCGTCCAGCGCCTCGCCGACGGGGTGGGCGGGGCCGCGCAGGCCGTGCTCACCGCGACCCTCCCGAGCGAGGAGGAGATCCGCAAGGCCGCCCGAGACGCGGGGGTCGCAGTCGAGGACCTGCCCGAAGAGGTCAAGAAGACCGAGACCACGCCAAAGAACGAGACCGGCGAAAAGCGGGCCGGGGAGGCCGACGAAGCCCAGGACTCGCAGGAGCCCGAGGGTTCGAAGAAGTCCACCTCCGAGAAGTCCACCTCCGAGAAGTCCACCTCCGAGAAGTCCACCTCCGAGAAGTCCGGCGCCGAGCAGAACGAGGCGCAGGACGACAAGGCGCAGGACGACAAGGCCGAGAAGGTCGCGAAGAAGAAGGCTGCCGAGGAGGACGAGGAGGCGAAGTCCCCAGACGCCAAGAAGGAGAAGGACGGCAAGGAGCCGTTCCCCTGCCCCACCCACGACGCCAAGGCGCTCGCCGAAGCCGAACTGGAACCCGGCGCCCCGCTGCTCCCGGACGAGCCCTGGCACCTCGACAGCTCGCTGCTGACCCTCTACGGACTGGACTACCACGGCATCGTCGAAGTCAAGACCGGAAGCGGGAAGATCAAGAAGGTGCTGAAGTTCACCGCCTCCTCGGTGGACATCAAGGACCTCTACCAGAAGGTCGAGGGGGGCGGCAGGACCGCGCACCTCAAGGCCCGTTCCGGCTCCACCTCCACGATTCGCGGCGGCACGGTGACGATGTACACCGAGGAGCTCAAGGGCAACCTGTTCGGTCTGATCCCGGTGACCTTCAGCCCCCAGACGCCACCGCCACTGAACGTGCCCTTCGCGTTCTTCACCCATGCCAAGGTCACCCAGGCAGGTCAGTTCGGCGGCAACCTGACCGTCCCGGGTCTGAAGAACTGGATCGCCTGAGGGCGCTCCCGTAGCCCGCGGTCGATCAGCGCGCGGCGTCGGACGCGTACGTCACATGTCGCAGGGGCATCCCCGTGCCGGGCGTTTTCGGGCGATCCGACCCTTGCGGCGAGGTGCCGTACCCGCCCTCGTGCGCCCGCCAGGCCGCAGCCGCTTCGGCCCGCCCACAGGCGGACCCCGGGCGGCATACCGACCCGGTGAACAACCGGACGCGTACTTCCGCGCCGGACCCATGTACCGGACCGTCTGGCCCGCTCCCCGCGACACCCGCGACGGGCGGGCCAGACGGCTGGCCGGGGGAACACCTGGCCCCCAATCGGTTGACTGTGCCCCCGACGCTCCGAAGTGGTCATCCCACGATTCACCGGGACGTGCCTAGATTCTGGGCACCGATCGACGACTCTTGGAGCCCCCATGCCCCAGACGCATCGCCTGCCTCGCAGAACGGCCTCCGCCTTCGCCTTCGCCGCGCTCGCCGCCGCCGCGCTCGCCGCCGCCCCCGCCCAGGCCGCCGACTCTCTTCCCTCCCACCAGTGCACCCTCAACGGTGTGACGGTGGAACAGGGCGCTTCCGTGCTGGGCACCCCGGCCGACGACATCATCCTGTGCGAGAACGACTTCAAGAACGCGGTGCTCGACGGCCGCGGCGGAAACGACCACATCCGCGTCAAGGGCATGATCATCGACGCCCAGGTCCGTGGTGGGGACGGCGACGACACCATTCAGGTCAACAACCTCGTCCCGGACAAGGACGACGTTCAGGTGCGCGGCGGCGACGGCGACGACACGATCATCACCGGCACGGTCTGGGGCGTCGGGGCGCACGGCGCGGAAGTCCACGGGGACATGGGCGACGACCAGATCACCACCGGCAGCGTCTTCGGCCAGCCTGGCCCCTTCCAGCGCGGTGGCGGCCAGGTCTTCGGCAACGACGGCGCCGACTACATCGTCACCAAGCGGGTGGACTTCGGCGGCCGGGTCATCGGCGGCAGTGAGAACGACACCATCGAGATGACCTCGCTCGGCGAGGAGTCCTCCGGCATCGTCCAGGGCGGTCCGGGCGCCGACACCATTCGCGGTGTCGGTGGCGCCACCCTGGTCATCGGCCCCGGCTACGGGCAGGTGGACGGCAACCTGGGGAAGAACACCTGCAAGGTCAGGCACTTCTCGACCGGAGACCGGGTGCGCAGCACCCTCGCGAACTGCGATGAGCCGGCCGCCGAACCGGCCGCCTCCGAGAACGAAGCCGTCGAATCGGCGCCGGGCGACACCTCGGCGCACAAGAAGCCGTAGGTCACTCGCCTCCTGGCGCACCATCGACGAGGGGCTGCCCCGCACCGACCGTGCCGGGTAGCCCCTCGCGGCGCCGGCGGTCTGCCCGTACGACCGCCCCGGTGGCAGCCGTCAGGCGGGGAGCACCAGATCAGTCGGGTCGGTGTTCGCCCCGCACAGCACCACCGCCACCTTCTCCCCGTCGGACGGCGCATATCGCCCCGAGGCGATGGCGGCCAGCGCGGTGGCGGCGGCATGCTCCACTGCCAACCGGCCCTCATCCCAAAGCAACTGACGTGCCTTCACGATCTCCGCGTCGGTCACCAGCACCGCCTCGGTATGGCCGGCCCCGGCCGCCGCCAACGCGAGCGGTGTGACCCGCCGGGCGCCGAGCGCGTCCGCGGCCACCGAGTCCACCGTGACGTCGACCGGCTCGCCCTTCACCAGTGCGGCACCGAACGCCCGACAGTGCTCCGGTTCCACGGCCACGGTACGCAACCCGTGTTGACGGGCCGCCGTGGCGACTCCGGCGAACAGCCCGCCGCCTCCGACCGAGACCACGATCGTGTCCAGCCCGGGGACCCGAGCCAGGACCTCCTCGACCACGGTGCCCGCCCCGGCGGCGATCAGCGGATGGTCATAGGCGTGCGAGGCCAGCGCCCCGGTCCGGGCGGCGAAGTCCTGGCAGGCGGCCAGAGCGTCGGCGTACTGCTCGCCCACGAGTTGGACCTGCGCGCCGTAGGAACGCAGCCGGGCCACCTTGACCGTGGGCGCCGTCCGCGGGAGGAAGACGGTGGCGCGCACGCCCTGCCCGCGCGCGGCCCAGGCGCACGCCAGACCGGCGTTCCCACCCGAGGCGATGGTGACCCCGGCCTCCGGCAGGGTCCCCGACTCCCGGTGGGCCGCGAGGAAGTTGTACGCCCCGCGGGCCTTGAACGAGCCGGTGTGCTGCATGAACTCCAGGGCGTACCAGAGTCCGCCCGTCGGCAGACCGGCCGCGGGGGCCACGGTGGCGGGCCGGACCCGCCCCGCGATCCGCTCGCCGGCCTGCTTCACGTCCTCGTACGTCAACTGCGTGGAAGGCGCCATGGCCCAAAGCTATGCGGACTTGTGGGCTTCTGGGAAACAGCTCCCCTTTGCGGGTGGTGCAGCTTGCTGCCTTGCCCACCTACCACCGCCCGCCCACACACCGGCTGCGCGTCGTCACCACACCCGCGACCTCCCAGAGTGCCGGCGGACGACCGCGAACCCTCACTAGACGAGTCATTCCGAATGCTGACGGTGCGTTTGGGAACGCAGACAGGGCGTCCAAGATCGATCTGTGACGAATGACCTGGACGCCCTGCTCA